>NZ_JBFTJR010000075.1:0-20840 GCF_056395525.1 Caulobacter sp. 10L414 | reverse complement strand
CTCAAGGAACCTCCCCCCGTGGGGGAGGCGATCGCGCAGCGATCGGTGGGGGGAGTGACTGCGAAACCGGCCGCCGCCTCGAAAGCTGAAACCGGCCCCCCACCGGCCTTCGGCCGCCTCCCCCACAGGGGGAGGTTCGCCGATCAAGACGCTCCCCCTGAAGGGGGAGGCAGCCCGAAGGGCCGGAGGGGGAAGTTCCTGATGAGCCTGAGCCGGCCCCCGACGTGAGAAGTCCCTTCCCCCTCAGTCGCTTTGCGACAGCTCCCCCTTCAGGGGGAGCATCTTGGACGGAGGGCCGGAGGGGGTCAGCGCCGGCGGTTCAGCGGCCCTTCGGACACTCCGCCCGGATCAGCGCGTAGCTGGCGAACCCCTGCTCCTTGCCGCCCGCCCCACGCATGACGATGGACCAGCGCAGATGCTCTCCCGCCGACGCCCAGCGATTGACGAAAACTGCCTCGCCATAGGGGTAGCTGACCTCGAAGCCGTCGGCGGCCGCCTGGCCCGCGCCCTGGGAGGCGCCGTCGCCGCCGAAGCTGTCGGCCCACAGGCCGATGATCGCGGCCGGCTCGCCGGCCTTGGTCGCGCGCCCGCCAAACAGCAGGTGGGCGGCGTAGGTGTCGGCGGGATCGGCCTTGGCCGCGCTGTCGGCCTCGACCAGCATCATGGCGCCGCCGACGATCGGCCTGGCCGAAAGAGCGATGCTGACCGGCTTGCCCATCACCGTCCCCTCGCCCTTCCAGCAGCCGGCCAGGGCCGAAACCTCGGCCGGCGGCGGCGCGGGCGGCGGATCCTCGGCCCGCGCGGCGGCCGCGGTCATCGACGCCGACAGCGCGAGAAGCAGAACCGGAACTCTCATCTCATCCCCCGATACGACGCCGGCCCCGCCGGACGTCCGCTTCTAGATGGCCGATTCCCCGCACCGCTCGCCATGACGTTGATCGAATGCTTGAACCCCGCCCGCCCGCGCCCTTAAACGACGGGTTCCTTCCCGTGCTTACGAGTCCCGCCGCCATGGACGAAAAGACCCGCCTGATCCGCTCGGGCCTGCAGGCCCCGTCCCTGGCGCGGACCGTCAATCCGCCGATCCAGCGCGGCTCCACCGTGCTGATGCCCAGCGCCGCCTCGCTGTACGACGACAGCCAGCTGACCTACGGCATCACCGGCCTGTCCTCGCCCGCCGCCCTGCAGGCGGCCCTGGCCGAACTGGAAGGCTCGCCGGATGTGACCCTCTACCCCTCGGGCCTGGCGGCGATCACCGGGGCGATGATGGCGGTGCTCAAGGCCGGCGACGACGTGCTGGTGGTCGACAGCACCTACAAGCCCACGCGCCGGTTCTGCGACCGCTTCCTGACGCGCTTCGGCGTCACCACCCGCTATTACGACCCGGCCCTCGACGCCGACGCCCTGCTGGCCCTGGCCCAGCCCAACACCCGGCTGATCCTGCTGGAGGCGCCCGGCTCGCTGACCTTCGAGATGCAGGACGTGCCGGCCATCGCCGCGGCCGCCAATGCGCGCGGCATCCTCACCCTGATCGACAACACCTGGGGCGCGGGCCTGCTCTTCAAGCCGCTGGCCCATGGCGTGACCATCAKCGTCCAGGCCCTGACCAAGTATGTCGGCGGCCACTCCGACTGCTTCATGGGCAGCGCCACCACGATGGACCCGGTGATCGGCGACGAGCTGGGCAACGCCATGTGGGACGTGGGCTGGTCGGTGTCGCCCGACGACGCCTACACCATGCTGCGCGGCCTGCGGACCCTGGCCACGCGCATGCCCCGCCACGAGCAGAACGGCCTGGCCGTGGCCCGCTGGCTGGAGCAGCGGCCCGAGGTCGCCCGCGTGCTGCACCCGGCCCTGCCCGACGATCCGGGCCATGCGATCTGGAAGCGCGACTTCTCCGGCGCCTGCGGCCTGTTCGGGGTGGTGCTGAAGCCGACGACGCAGCGCTCGGTGCACGCCTTCCTCGACGCGCTCACCCTGTTCGGCCTCGGCTTCTCCTGGGGCGGCTTCGAGAGCCTGGCGATCCATTGCGACCCGCAGCTGAAGAGCCGCAGCACGCCGGTCAACTTCGAAGGCCCCTTGCTGCGCCTGCATATCGGGCTGGAGGATCCGATCGACCTGATCGCCGACCTGGAGCGCGGCTTCCGGGCGCTGGCGGCGGCCTGAGGCGAAGGGTGCGGGTTGCGGCGCGCCGAACGGACTGTTTCCGCACAGCAACACAGCGCCACATCCCTGCCGCAAGCAGGGCCAGATTATGCCCAAACGGCTGAATATGCGAAGTTATTCAGCAGTACATACGCGCGGCCACGCCCAGGGAAACTTGACCGTGGTTATATTTCCTTCGCATCGCAACTGATCGTCGCCGTGGGGGTTCTTCGCGCGAAAGGACCCTTGATGGACATACGCCTCGCCGACCGGCTTCCGCCTTGCAACGTTCCCGATGAGGCGCCGCCGGCCGCCTGGCTCCCCGCCGAGTCCGCGATGGAAATGCCCGTCCGCGAACTGTCGGACCCCGATGTCGGCTGGCGCCGCCTGGCTCGCTCGCGGCAGCGGCGGCGGCTGGCGCTCGGCGCCTTCACCATCCTGGCCTTCGCCTTCGGCCTGACGACGATGCTGGACGCCTTCACGGCCGGCGGCGTCACCGTTCTGGAATGGATCGACGCCCTGCTGGTGGCGGTGCTGCTGGCCTGGACCGGCTTTTCCTGCGCCGCGGCCCTGGGCGGCTTCCAGCTGGCGCTGAACCCCGACACCTGGGAGCGCCGCCTCGACGATCCCCCGCCCCACCTGCGCAAGAAGGTCGCCCTGCTGGCGCCGATCTACAACGAGGACGTCGCGGCCGTGTTCGCCCGCATCGAAGCGATGCGCGCCGATCTCGACCGCGAGCGCCTGTCGTCCACCTTCGACATCTTCGTGCTCAGCGACACCCGCGATCCGGATATCGCCGAGGCCGAGCGCCTGGCGGTGATCGCCGCCCGCTCCAGCCCCTCGCCCACCCGCCTCTACTACCGTCGCCGCGAGCAGAACACCGACCGCAAGACCGGCAACCTGGCCGAATGGGTCCGCCGGTTCGGCGGCGCCTACGAGTGCATGGCGGTGCTGGACGCCGACAGCCTGATCAGCGCCCGCTCGCTGCGCCGCATGGCCGGCGCGATGGAGACCGAGCCGACCCTGGGCGTGCTGCAGGCCGGCACCACGATCGTCGGCCGCACCACCCTGTTCGGCCGCGCCGAGCAGTTCGCCAGCTGGGTCTACGGTCCGCTGGCCACCTGGGCCCTGGCCTGGTGGAGCGGCGCCGAGGCCAACTATTTCGGCCACAACGCCATGATCCGCACCAGGGCCTTCGCCGAGTGCTGCGGCCTGCCGCACCTGCCCGGCAAGGCCCCGTTTGGCGGCGCCATCCTCAGCCACGACTTCGTCGAGGCCGCCCTGATGCGGCGCGGAGGCTGGGCCGTGCGCATGGCCCCCTCGCTGGACGACGTGCACGAGGAGGCCCCGCCCACCCTTTCGGACATGCTGGTGCGCGACCGCCGCTGGAGCCAGGGCAACCTGCAGCACCTGGGCATCCTGGGCGTGAAGGGCCTGCACCCGGTCAGCCGCCTGCACCTGCTGCGCGGCGCCCTGGCCTATGCGCTGGCCCCGGTCTGGCTGCTGCTGGTGGTGCTGAGCGCCATGCTGGCCGCCTTCCCGGTCCTGGGCGGGGCGCGGGCCGAGCTGTTCCTGGTCGAGGGGGCCGCGGCCGCCTTCGCCGTGTCGCTGGGCTTTCTGTTCGCGCCCAAGCTGCTGGCGGTGATCCTGACCTGCAAGGAAGGCAAGGCCGAGGGCTTCGGCGGCGTCGGGTCGCTGCTGGCCTCGGTGGCGGTCGAGACCCTGCATTCGACTCTGACCGCGCCGGCCATCCTGTTCGGTCACGCCCGCTGCCTGGTCGACATCCTGGCGGGCCGCGACTCCGGCTGGGCGGCCCAGCGCCGCGACGCCGAAGGCACGCTCTGGCGCGAGGCCCTCAAGCGGCACACCCCCGAGATCGTCGCCGGCGGCCTGCTGCTGGGCTGCGCCGCCCTGGCGGGTCCGGCTTTGGGCGTGTGGATCCTGCCCGCGGCCATCGGCCTGATGATCGCGCCCGCCGCCTCGGTGCTGACCGGCAGCGCCCGCTGGGGCCTGGCGCTGCGCAAGCGCGGCCTGCTGGTCGCCCCGTGCGAGCTTTCGCCTTCGCGTCTCCTGCGCGAGGCCTACGGCCGGGCGGCCGGACCGCAGATGCGTCTGCGCGAAGAAGACGACGGCGCCGCGGCGATGGCCACGGCCTGAGGCTTAGGCCCAGATCGCTTCGGCCTGGATCCGCGCCAGTTCCGGCGTCCAGCGCAGGTCCTGGGCGCGGCGGGCGACGGCGCCAATGACGATCAGGACCGGACCGCCGGTCCCGCCGGCCAGAAGCTGCGGCAGGGCGTCGAGACGCCCGGTCCGCAGCGACGCGGCCGGGTCTCCCGCCCGCTCGACGACCAGCGCGGGCGTGCCGGGCGAGCGGCCCGCGGCGATCAGGCGGCGGCCAAGCTCGGCGGCCGCCTCGCCGCCCATGTAGACGGCGACCGTGGCCTCGGGATCCGACGCGGCGGCCCAGTCCTCGATGACGTCGCCGCTGCCGACCCGGGCCGTGGTGAAGATCACCCGCCGGGCCTCGCCGCGATGGGTCAGGGGGAAGTTGAACTGGGCGGCTGCAGCGCTGGCGGCGGTGACGCCGGGCACGACCTCGACGCACACGCCGTGGGCCCGCAGGAACTCGGCCTCCTCGCCCACCCGGCCGAACACCGACGGATCCCCGCCCTTCAGCCGCACGACCCGCAGGCCCCGGCGCGCCAGCCGCAGCATCAGTCGGTTGATCGCCTCCTGCTTCATGCTGGGCCGGCCCGACCGCTTGCCGGTGAGGATCCGCACGCAGCCGGCCGGGGCCAGGGCGATGGCCTCATCCGAGACCAGGGCGTCGTAGAGCAGCGCCTGGGCGCTCTCGACCGCGCGGGCCGCCCGCAGGGTCATCAGGTCGACCGGACCAGGACCGGCGCCGACCAGCAGCACGTCTCCGAGAGCGGCGTCACGCATGGGCGGTCTCCTTGGCCTTGAGGGAAGCGGCGGCCGCGATCATCCGGGCGATCTCCGGACGGCACGAGCCGCAGTTGGTTCCGGCGCCGGTCGCCGCGCCGACCGCGTCGGCGGTGGCGGCCCCGGCTGCGATGGCGGCGTCGACGGCCTTGGCGCCCACCTTCAGGCAGGCGCAGACCATCGGTCCCTTGTCGACCGGCGCGCCGGGCGGACGGCCGATCAGCAGGGCCGAGCGGGCCTCGGCGGTCAGCGCATCCAGGGCGAACAGGTCGGCCAGCCAGTCGCGCGGCGGCAGGCGGCCGGCGGCGGTCTGGAACAGCACCGCGACCAGCTTGCCGTTCTCGATCCAGGCCTCGCGTCGTGAGCCGGCGCCGGCGTCCTCGAACACGGTGGTCTCGCCGGTCAGCTCCTTGACCAGACGCTTGCGCAGGGCCTCGCGCTCGGCGGCGTCGCCGCGGCCTGCGAACTCGTGCAATTGGGCGGCGTCCTGCGGGATGCGCCGCCAGACCAGGTCGAGATTGGCCGGGGCTGCGATGATCTCGCGGCTCAGGAAGAAACCCTTCCAGGTCTCGCGATAGGCGCGCGCGCGGGCCGGGGTGTGCTTGAACTCCGGCTGACCGGAGGTGGGATCCAGGTTCGGCGCGATCAGGTGGTTGGACTTGCCCGACGGCGCGAAGGCGTCCGTCCAGTGCATCGGCATGAACAGGCCGCCCACGCGCTGGCGATCGGTGACCTTGGCCAGGGCCACGGCCTCGCCGCGGGCGGTGGAGACGCGGGTCAGGGCGCCGTCCTTGATCCCGGCCGCCTCGGCGTCACGCGGATGGATTTCGACGAAGGGCTCGGGCGCGTGGCGGCAGAGGTCGGGCGCAAGGCCCGTGCGGGTCATGGTGTGCCACTGGTCGCGGATGCGGCCGGTGTTGAGCGACATCGGAAAGGCGTCGCTGACGGCGTCGGCCGGCCCCTTGGGACGCACGGGAACCGTGCGGGCGCGACCGTCCGGTGTCTGGAAGCGACCATCGACGAACAGGCGGGGCGTCCCCTGCCCTTCGACGCGGACCGGCCACTGGATCGGGGTCATGGCGGCATAGTCGTCGGGCGTCATTGCCGAGAGGCCCGTCAGGTCGAGCAGGCGCGAGCCCTGGTTCTCATAGGCCGTCAGGCGGGCCCACTCGCGGAAGATCGAGGCCTGCGAGGGCCAGCCGAAGCCGTCGAAGCCCATGCCCTGGGCCACGTCGGCCATGATCCGCCAGTCGGCGCGCGCCTGGCCGGGGGCTGGAAACAGGGCCCGCTGGCGCGAGATCCGGCGCTCGGAATTGGTGACCGTGCCGTCCTTCTCGGCCCAGGCCAGGGCCGGCAGCTTGACGTGGGCATAGGCGGTCGTGTCGGTCTCGACGCAGTCGGAGACGACCACGAACGGGCACGCCTCCAGCGCCTCGCGCACCGCGCCGGCGTCGGGCAGGCTGACGGCGGGGTTGGTGGCCATCACCCAGATCGCCTTGATCTTGCCAGACCGCACGGCCTCGAACATCTCGACGGCCTTGAGGCCCGGCGCGCGGGCGGTGTTCGGCGCCCCCCAGAAGCGGGCGACGCGATCGCGATCCTCGGGCGCGAAATCCATGTGGCCGGCCAGGGTGTTGGCCATGCCACCCGTCTCGCGGCCGCCCATGGCGTTGGGCTGGCCGGTGATCGAGAACGGGCAGGCGCCCGGCTTGCCGATCCGGCCCGTGGCCAGATGGGCGTTGATGATCGCCAGGCCCTTGGCCACGCCCTGGGCCGACTGGTTGGAGCCCATCGAGAACAGGCTGACGGTCTTGGGATGGGTGGCGAACAGGTCGTAGAAGGCCAGCAGGTCGTCCACCGCGATCCCGCAGTCGGCGGCGACGGCGGCGGGTGACTGGTCGTCCTGCGCCAGGGCCTCGCGCACGGCGTCGAAGCCGCTGACATGTTCGCGGATGTAGTCGAGGTCGAGTGTGCCGCGACGGTCCATCTCGGCCAGCAGGCCGTTCCACAGCCGCACGTCCGCCTGGGGCGCGATGGCCAGGTGCAGGTCCGCACCCTCGGCGGTGTCGGTGCGGCGCGGGTCGATGACCACGTGCTTCTGGCCGCGGGCCTTGGCGGCTTCCAGGCGGCGGAACAGGATCGGGTGCGTCCAAGCGGCGTTGTGGCCGGCGAAGACGACGAGGTCGGCCTCGTCGAGGTCATCGTAGCAGCCGGGCACCAGGTCGGCGCCGAAGGCCTGCTTGTGGGCCGCCACGGCCGAGGCCATGCAGAGCCGGCTGTTGGTGTCGATGTTGCCCGAGCCGATGAAGCCCTTCATCAGCTTGTTGGCGACGTAGTAGTCCTCGGTCAGCAGCTGGCCCGAGACGTAGAAGGCGACGCTGTCGCGGCCGTGGCGGGCGATGGTGTCGCGGAAACGCTTGGCGACCAGGGCCGTGGCTTCGCCCCACGTGGCGATACGGCCGTTGATCGAGGGTTCCAACAGACGGCCTTGCAGGCCGACCGTGGCGCCCAGGGCCGAACCCTTGGAGCACAGCCGGCCTTTGTTGGCCGGGTGGGCCGGGTCGCCGGACACAGCCAGCACCCTTTCCCCGCCCATTTGGCTCCCGCCCGCCGCCCCCGCGACGCMGCAACCGACGCCGCAATAGGGACAGGTGGTTCGAACCGTCGCGATGGCCCCGGAGCCGTCGGCCATGGCGTCAGCCCGCCATCACCGGCTGGGCCAGCAGGACGCGGCCGTCCTGCACCCGCACCGGAACGACCGGCGTGCAGCCCTTGCCGGCGTCGGCGCCGGTGGGCTGGCCGGTGGCCAGGTCGATGACCCAGCTGTGCAGCGGGCAGGTCACGCCGTGGCCGTGGACAATGCCTTGGCTCAAGGGACCATGCTTGTGCGGACAGCGATCGACCAGGGCGAAGACCTGGCCGTCGCCGGTACGGAACACCGCCACGTCGCCCTGCGCCGTCGCCACCCGGCGCGACCCGCGCTCGGGAATGTCGGTGACGGCGCCGACGTCGTGCCAGGCCGGATCGATGTCGAAAGTCTGGATCGTCATTCCGCAGCCATCCCCATCGGAAGCGTCGCCATTGGGGCGAATTCACCGGCCTCGACGCCCTTGCTGGCGCGCTCGGCCCACGGGTCGACCTGGGCGGTCTCCTGCGACTTCACGAACCGGGCGAACAGCGCCGCGCGGTTGTCGAGGTCCTCGACCGTGGCGGCATGGATCGTCTCCAGGCCGATGCGGGCCATCCACTTGTAGATCCGCTCCAGGTACCAGCCGCCCTCGCGGTACATCTGCATGACCGCCGAGATCAGCTGGATCGCCTCCTCTTCGGTGGCCACCTTGGTCAGCAGTTGCGTGCCCTGGATGTGCAGGCCGGCGGCGCCGCCGACGTGGATCTCGTAACCGCTGTCGACGCAGATCACGCCGATGTCCTTGCAGGTCGACTCCGCACAGTTGCGGGGACAGCCCGACACCGCCAGCTTGACCTTGGCCGGCGCCCACGAGCCCCACATGAATTTCTCGAGCTTGATGCCCAGGCCCGTGGAATCCTGGGTGCCGAAGCGGCACCACTCCGAGCCGACGCAGGTCTTCACCGTGCGCAGCCCCTTGGCGTAGGCGTGGCCGCTGACCATGCCCGCGGCGTTGAGGTCGGCCCACACCGCCGGCAGGTCGTCCTTCTGGACGCCCAGCAGGTCGATGCGCTGGCCGCCGGTCACCTTCACCGCCGGGATCGCGTACTTGTCGGCGACGTCGGCGATGGCGCGCAGTTCGTCCGGCGTGGTCATGCCGCCCCACATACGCGGAACGACGCTGTAGGTGCCGTCCTTCTGGATGTTGGCGTGGACCCGCTCGTTGATGAAGCGCGACTGGCTGTCGTCGACATACTCACCGGGCCAGGCGCACAGCAGGTAGTAGTTCAGGGCCGGACGGCACGAGGCGCAGCCGTCGGGCGTGGTCCATTCCATGGCTTGCATGACGGCGGGCATGGACTTCAGGTCCTGGGCCAGGATCGCCTCGCGCACCGCGCCGTGCGGATGCGAGGTGCACTTGCACATCGGCTTGGGCCCGGTCTGCACCTTGAAGCCGTCGCCCAGCGTGGCCTTGATCACCTGCTCGACCAGCGGCGTGCACGAGCCGCACGAGGCCGAGGCCTTGGTGACGGCCCGCACGTCGTCCAGCGTGGTCAGGCCCTGGGCGGTGATGGCCGAGGTGATCGCACCCTTGCAGACGCCGTTGCAGCCGCAGATCTCCTGCGTGTCGGGCATGGCCGCAACGGCCGCGCTAGGGTCCAGGCCGGACAGCCCCTCCGTGATCGCCTGGCCGAAGATGATGGTGTCGCGGATTTCGGCGACGTCGGTCCCGGCCTTCATCAGGTCGAAGTACCAGCCGCCATCGGCCGCATCGCCGAACAGCACCGCGCCGGCGACCCGGCCGTCCTCGATGACCACGCGCTTGTAGACGCCCCGGGCGGCGTCGCGGAACACGATGTCCTCGCAGCCCTCGCCGCCGGCGAACTTGCCGGCCGAGAACACGTCGACGCCCGAGACCTTCAGGCGGGTCGACAGCACCGAACCCTGATAGGCGCCCTCGCCGTCGGTAAGCTCTTCGGCCAGAGCGCGACACATGTCCCAGATGGGGGCCACCAGGCCATAGCAGTTGCCGCGGTGCTCGACGCACTCACCAACCGAGAACACCGCCGGATCGGAGGTGCGCATGGCGTCGTCGACGATGATGCCGCGGTTGACCTGGAGGCCCGACGCCTTGGCCAGGGTGGCGTTCGGACGGATGCCGACGGCCATCACCAGGATGTCGCAAGGCAGGATCCGGCCGTCCTTCAGCTTCAGGCCCGTGACCTTGCCGTCCTCGCCGACGATGGCCTCGGAGTGGGCGCCCAGCACGGTCTCGACGCCGCGCTCCAGCAGGGCCTCGCGCAGCAGGTAGCCTGCGCTCTCGTCGAGCTGGCGCTCCATCAAGACGTCCATCAGGTGCACGACCGTGGCGCCCATGCCGCGACGCGCCAGGCCGTAGGCGGCTTCCAGGCCCAAGAGGCCGCCGCCGATGACCACGGCGCGAGCGCCGGGCTTGGCCGAGGCGGCGATCATGGCGTCGACGTCGTCGAGGTCGCGGAAGGTGACCACGCCCGACAGGTCGGCGCCCGGCAGCGGCAGGCGGAAGGGATCCGAGCCGGTGGCCAGGATCAGCTTGTCGTAGACGACCTCCAGGCCGCCCTCGGCGATCACCTTGCGCCCTTCCAGATCGACCCCGGTGACCCAGCGGCCGGCATGAAGCGCGATGCCGTTGTCGCGGTACCAGGCCTCGTCGTTGATGACGATGTCGTCGAAGGTCTTCTCGCCGGCCAGCACCGGCGACAGCATGATGCGGTTGTAGTTCACCCGCGGTTCGGCGCCGAAGATGGCGATGTCGTAGCGCTCGGGATCGCGCTTGAGGATTTCCTCGACCGCCCGGCAACCGGCCATGCCGTTGCCGATGACGACCAGCTTTTCCTTGGTCATGGTTCTAGCTCGTTGCGGAGGAATGGGAGGTCAGACGCGGACCGGAGCGGCGTCGCCGTGCAGGGTCGGCCAGACGGCGCGCCAGCGGGCCTTCAGTCCGTGCAGGGCCAGCAGCGCGAACAGCGCCAGGGCCGCGAAGCCGAGAAAGCCGATCTGGTAGTCGCCGGTCAGCTTCTTGGCGAGGCCGAGGGTCGAGGCCAGGTAGAAGCCGCCGATGCCGCCGGTCATGCCGATCAGGCCGGTCATGACGCCGATCTCCTTGCGGAAACGCTGGGGCGCCAGCTGGAACACCGCGCCATTGCCGGCGCCCAGCGCCAGCATCGAGAACATCAGGGCCGCCAGGGCGAACCAGGCGGTCGGCAGCTTGAAGCTGGCGACGCCCAGGCCAAGCGCCGCCAGGGCGTAGACGATGCTCAGGGTGCGCACGCCGCCGTGACGGTCGGCCAGGGCGCCGCCGACCGGGCGGATGAACGAACCGGCGAAGACGCAGGCGGCGGTGAAGAAGCCGGCGATCACCGGGTCCAGGCCGTACTCGGCGTTGAAGTAGATCGTCAGCGACGAAGCCAGGCCCACGAAGCCGCCGAAGGTGACGCCGTAGAGCAGCATCAGCCACCAGGCGTCCGGAACCTTCAGCACGTCGAGATACTCGGCCAACTTCTTGGGCGCGGGCTGCTCGGGGGCGTCCTTGGCCAGCAGCATGTAGACGACGAAGGCGACGGCGAGCGGGATGGCGGCCAGGCCGATGACGTTCTGCCAGCCGAAGGTCTTGGCCAGCATCGGCGCGAACAGGGCGGCCAGGGCCGTGCCCGAGTTGCCGGCGCCGGCGATGCCCAGGGCCAGGCCCTGGTGCTCCTGCGGATACCAGCGCGAGGCCAGCGGCAGGGCGACGGCGAACGAGGCGCCGGCCACGCCCAGCACCACGCCCAGCGCCAGGATCTGGTGGTAGTTGTGCACGCCCAGCGACCAGGCGACGGCCAGGCCGGTCAGCACGATCAACTGGCCGATCATGCCGGTCTTCTTGGGGCCGATGCGATCGACCAGGATGCCGTTCACGAGGCGTAGCAACGCGCCGGCCAGGACGGGGATGGCGACCATCAGGCCCTTCTGGGCGGGGTCGAGCCCGAAGTCCTTGGCGATGGCCACGCCCAGCGGGCCCAGGATCACCCAGACCATGAACGACAGGTCGAAATAGAGGAACGCGGCGAACAGGGTCGGCGTGTGGCCGGCCTTGAGGAAGTCACGAGAGATCATGATGCGCCTCGGAGTGTTGCGTGTCTGCAAGAGCGAGGCGTCGTCGCCTCGTCGGGTGACCGCATCCGAGCGGTCGTCTCTGGCAGCCACGGACGCCGTTGTCCGAAGGCTTGACCTCACTGAACATCGGTCCGGGGACGGATGTCACGGGCTGTAAAGGGCCATGGCCCGCACAACGCACGCCCCGCATGGTTGCTCAGCAAAAAGGCGCCGGCGGCGCCCTTCAATTGTGCAGATGCGAAGCGTCGATGCGCCCCAAGGCCGCTCAGGCCCGGGCGCGACCGATCGAGAACGCCGTGGCGTAGGGGCCCGCGCGCCGGGAATCGAAGGCCGGTCCCTCGAACAGCGGGGCGAGTTCGCCCGGCCCATCGGCGAAGACCTGGGCGGGCTCCAACATCGGGCCGGCGGACAGCGCCGCGGCGCGGAACATGTCGGGCCGGTAGACCGCATCGGCGGCCGCCTCGAGGTCGGCGCCGGCGGACACCTGCCCCCAACGCACCATCTGCGACAGGAACCAGAGCGCATGCTCGCGCCTGGGCACCCCGGCCCCATCGCGGTGAAACACGATCTCGTCGGTCAGGGCCCGGCCCAGCACCTCGGGCGATACGCCGACGTGCTCCGGCCGCGCCAGCAGGGCGATCAGGTCCTGGCGATTGGCCGCCTCGTCCGCCCAGGCCGAGGCCCGGATCAGCGCTCGCAGCGCCGCTCGCAGTTCGTCGGGATAGTGATGCGCCCAGGCCTCGGTGACGCCGAACACCTTGTCGGGACCGCCCGGCCAGAAGGCCGAGGCGGTGATGACGATCTCGCCCAGCCCTTCGCGCTCGGCGACGGCGTTCCAGGGCGCACCGACGCAGAAGCCGTCGATATCGCCGGCCCGCATCTGCTCGACCATGCGCGGCGGCGGCGTGACGACCAGGCGCACGTCCTTGTCGGGATCGATCCCGGCCTGAGCCAGCCAGTAGCGCAGCTCGTAATTGTGCATCGAGTACGGGAAGACGACGGCGAAGGTCAGCGGTGCGCCGCCCTGCCCCGCCCGTTCGGCGATGACGCGCGCCAGGGCCCTGGCCGAGGCCGGCTGTCCGGCCATCGCTTCCGGGTCCGCAGCGCGCATGGCGGCGGCCAGCCCCTTCGAGACGGTGATGGCGCTGCCGTTGCGGTTCAGGGCCATCGGCGCGATCAGCGACGGACCGACGTCCAGCGTAAGGCCGCCCGAGGCGCCGGCCGCGGCCGCCAGGGCCATCGGCGCCAGCATGTGGGCGCCGTCGAGCGCGCCGACGGCGACCTTGTCGCGGATGGTCGCCCACGAGGCTTCCCGACTGAGCGAAACGTCCAGCCCTTCCTCGGCGAAGAAGCCGAGAGACTTGGCGACCACCAGCGGCGCGCAATCGGTCAGCGGAATGAAGCCCAGCTTCAGATCGGCCAGCCCGCTCAAGACGCGTCCCCCTTCAGCACCCCGGCGAAGGCCAGCAGGTCGGCCGCGATCGCCCCGATCGGCTTGCCCCGGTCCATGGCCAGCTTGCGCAGCAGGCGATAGGCGCCGTCCTCGTCGAGGCCGCGCTCCTTCATCAGGAGACCCTTGGCGCGCTCGACCGTCTTGCGGGCTTCCAGGTCAGCCTTGACCTTGGCCAGGTCGCCGCGAAGCTGCTGGGTCAAGGCGAAGCGGCTCATGGCCACGTCCAGAATCGGCCGCACGCGGGCCGGCGCCAGGCCGTCGACGACATAGGCGGCCACGCCCGCGCGCACCGCCTGTTCGGCCAGGCCCGGCTCGGAGCGATCGACGAACATCACGACCGGGCGCGGATTGGACTGGCTGGCTTCGCGCAGGCTTTCCAGCGTGTCGCGGTCGGGGCTCTCGGCGGCGATGACCACGACGTCGGGCGCGAACTCGACCGCCTCGCGCTCGTCGAAGCGCGCCGACCGGCGCACCTCCAGCGGATGCACGCCCTCGAGCCCCTCCGCCACCAGGGCGGCGCGGGCCGGATCCGGATCAATGACGAGAACGCGCATGCCCAACGCCCTAAGGACCATGGACGCCCCGGGGGAGCGTTTTGCGGCCACGGTCACGCTCGAACACAGTTCCGCTCAATCAGCGGGCGCCGCTGCGTATTGCTAAAGCAGACGAGCGCCCACGCCTCTGCGACCAAGGGCGGCGCCCCACTAATCGACCGCCAGGATCACGTCCGACGGGGCGATCACGGCGTGGACTGACAGGCCCGGCGCCAGGCCGGCGACCAGCGCGCTCGGAACGGTGGCGACCAGGGTCTTGCCCCCAGGCAGGGCGATCACGACCTCGCTGGCGGCCTCGCCGTCCTCGCGGTCGAGAACCTCTCCCGCCAGCACGTTGCCGTCCACGCCGGCCTGCGCATCGGATACGAGGCGTACAAAGCTCGACTTGACCAGGGCCACCGCCGGCCGCCCGACGGCCAGGCCCAGTTCCTCGACGCTGCGACGGGTGATCACCGAAGCGATCTCGACGCCGCCGCCGATGGCCAGCCGCACCTCGACCGTCACGCCAAGCGGCGCCAAGGCGACGACCGTCCCGCGAAGAGCGTTGCGGGCGCTGGTGCGCAGGCCAAGACTCCAGAACAGGTCCTCGCCGACCTCCGACGCCAGGCCGGCCTCCAGCCGCGCCAGCGCCGCCCCCACCTCGCGCTCCATGTCGCGGAAGGCCCGCACCACGGCGTGGCCTCGCGGCGTGACCTGCGCGCCGCCGCCCGAGCGGCCTCCGGCCCCGGCGGCGATCAGCGGCGCGTCGAACAGGTTGTTGAGCGCCTGCACGGCGTCCCACGCGCCCTTGTAGGACAGGTCCAGGCGCTTGGCGGCGGCGCTGATCGAGCCGAGCTCGGCCACCGCTTCGATCAGCGCCACGCGCTCCAGGCCGACACGGGCCAGGGCGCCGCGCCGCAGGATCAGGCTGGCGCTCAGATCGCCCGCTCCGCTCATCGACATCCTTTCCGACTCCGTTCGACCGCTTGTCGCCCGGGAACGCCCGAAAAAACAGCCTGACAGTCGGCCAAAGCTCGTTATGTACTCGCTTTACATATCCGCCAGATCCGAGCCGCCGATGTCTCTCGCCCGCCGCCCCCTGATCGCCGCCGCCCTCGCCGCGGCGCTGTCGATGGTCGCCGGCGCGGCCTTCGCGGGCGAGACCAAGGTCGCGGTGGCCGCCAACTTCACCGAACCGGCCAAGGCCATCGCCGCCCGGTTCGAGAAGGCCACCGGCCACAAGGCCACCCTGAGCTTCGGCTCGTCCGGCCAGTTCTACGCCCAGATCGCCAACGGCGCGCCCTACGAGGTCTTTCTGTCGGCCGACGTCGAACGGCCGCAGAAGGCCGAGGCCGACGGCCTGGCCGTAGCCGGCTCGCGCTTCACCTACGCCACCGGACGGCTCGTGCTGTGGAGCAAGACGCCTGGTCTGGTCGACGGCCAGGGCGCGGTGCTGGCCAAGGGCAGGTTCGAGAAGCTGTCTATCGCCGATCCGAAGGCCGCGCCCTACGGCCTGGCCGCCGTCGAGACCCTGACCAGGCTGAAGCTCTACGAGGGGCTGAAGCCCAAGATCGTCACCGGCTCGTCGATCACCCAGGCCTATCAGTACGTCCAGACCGGCGCGGCCGAGCTGGGCTTCGTGGCCCTGTCGCAGGTCGTCGACGACAAGGGCGGCTCGCGCTGGATCGTTCCCAAGGCCGACCACACGCCGATCGACCAGCAGGCCGTGCTGCTGAAGACCGGCGCCGGCAGCGATGCGGCCAAGGCGTTCATGACCTTCCTGAAGGGTCGCGAGGCCAAGGCGATCATCCGCCGCTACGGCTACGAAGTGCGCTGAGCGCCATGGTCGAGGTCGTCTGGCTGACCCTGAAGCTGGCGACGGTCACCACCGTGCTGCTGCTGGCGCTGGCGACGCCGCTGGCGTGGTGGCTGGCGCGGGGACGCTCGCCGGTAAAGCCGGTCGTCGGCGCGCTGGTCGCCCTGCCCATCGTGCTGCCGCCCACGGTGCTTGGCTTCTACCTCCTGATCGCGCTCGGTCCTGAAAGCCCGCTGATGGCGCTGCTGCGGCCGCTGGGGATCCGCACCCTGGCCTTCACCTTCGAGGGGCTGGTGATCGGGTCCCTGGTCTACTCCCTGCCCTTCGCCGTGCAGCCGCTGCGCAACGCCTTCCTGGCCATCGGCGAAGAGCCGCTGGAAGTCGCCGCGACCCTGGGCGCGAACAAGATCGACACCTTCATCCGCGTGGCCCTGCCCCTGGCCCTGCCCGGTTACGCGGTCGCCGCCCTGCTGGCCTTCGCCCACACCATCGGCGAGTTCGGCGTGGTGATGATGCTGGGCGGCGGCATTCCGGGCGAGACCCAGGTGCTGTCGATCGAGATCTACCGGCTGGTCGAGAGCCTGGAGTGGGACAAGGCCCACCAGCTGTCGGCCCTGCTGCTGGCGTTCGGCTTCCTGGCGGCCCTGACGCTGCTCTTGCTGGAAAAGCGACGGAGCGCTCCGGCCTGAACCGGCGTTTCCCCAAATAGAGCTTGTGGGCTGGGCGGTCGCCTCGCCTGTGGTATTGACGCGCCTCGCTTCCATCGGCGTCCTTTTCGAGTCCCATCGCGCATGTCCGATCCCGCCGCTCCGCAAACCGGTCCCGACGACGCCGAGGACAAGGCTCCCGACACCGTCGCCGAGGCCGCCCCCGAGGCGCCGACGCCCATCGTCGACGAGCCGGCGAAGCCCAGGCGGGTTCCGATCTGGAAGCAGCGTCCCTGGCAGATCGGCGCCGGCGTCGTGGTGCTGGCGATCGTGGCGGTCGTGACCTGGCTCCTCTGGTCGCTGCCGCTGGGCCGAGCGCTGGAGCCGGCCAACAATCCGACCATGGTGCTGCTGGCCTCGGACGGCACGCCGATCGCCCGCCGCGGCTCGTACAAGGAAGCCCCGATCGAGGCCGCCAAGCTGCCGGCCTATGTTCCGGGCGCCTTCATCGCCATCGAGGACCGTCGCTTCTACAAGCACATGGGCATCGACCCCAAGGCGATCGCCCGGGCCCTGGGCGCCAACGCCAAGGCCGGCGGCGTCTCCGAAGGCGGCTCGACCATCACCCAGCAGCTGGCCAAGAACGCGTTCCTGAGCAGCGACCGCAATCTTCGCCGAAAGGCCCAGGAAGCCCTGATCGCCCTGTGGCTGGAAGCCAGGCTCTCGAAGGAAGAGATCCTGTCGCGCTACCTGTCGGCGGTCTATTTCGGCGAAGGCGCCTTTGGCCTGCGCGCCGCGGCCCGGCACTATTTCGACACCACGCCCGAGAAGCTCTCGGTCGGCCAGGCCGCCATGCTGGCCGGCATGGTCAAGGCCCCCTCGCGCCTGGCCCCCACCGAAAACTTCGAAGGCGCCCGCGAGCGCATGGACGTGGTGCTGGGCGCCATGGTCGAGACCGAGGTGATCACGCAAGCCCAGGCCGACAAGGCCAAGCGTGACATGCATCCGATCCCCGAGCGCGAAAAGCTGCCGACCGGCTCGTACTTCGCCGACTGGGTGTTCCCGCAGGCCCGCGCCGCCTATGACGCCCGCTACGGCGAGACCATCGTCAAGACGACGCTGGACGCCAAGCTGCAGGCCAAGGCCGAGAAGATCCTCAACGACGCCATCGCCCGTGACGGCAAGGTGCTGAACGTCACCCAGGGCGCGCTGGTGGCCATGCGCACCGACGGCAGCGTCGTGGCCATGGTCGGCGGCCGCGACTACAAGCAGAGCCAGTTCAACCGCGCCGACGCCGGTCGCCAGCCGGGCAGCGCCTTCAAGCTGTTCGTCTATCTCGCCGCCATCCGCCAGGGCATGACCCCGACCTCGCCGATCCTGGATGCGCCGGTCGACGTGCGCGGCTGGAGCCCGAAGAACCACGAGGGCAAGTACGCCGGCCGCGAGGTGCCGCTGATCACCGCCTTCGCCGGTTCGTCCAACGTGGCGGCCGTGCGCCTGGCCCAGCAGGTCGGCCGCAAGGCCATCGTCGACACCGCGCGGGACCTGGGCGTCACCGAGCCGATCCCCGACGACCTGACCCTGGCCCTGGGCACCGGCCCGATGAGCCTTGTGCAGCTGACCGGCGCCTACGCCGCCATCGCCGCGGGCGAGACGCCCGTGACGCCGCACGGCTTGGCCGACTGGAAAGCGCCGAAGAAGGCCCGCGCCCTGTCGAAGAGCGAGCTGGCCGGCATGCGCGACCTGCTGCGCTCGGCCGTGCACCGCGGCACCGGCGTCGAGGCGGCCATCCCCGGCGCCTTCGGCAAGACCGGCACGACGCAGGGTTACCGCGACGCGATCTTCGTCGGCTATGTCGGCGACCTCGTCATCGGCGTCTGGGTCGGCAACGACGACAACAGCGCCATGAACGGCGTGGTCGGCGGCGGCCTGCCGGCCAAGATCTGGAAGGCCTTCGCCCTGTCGGCCACCGGCGCCGCGCCCAAGCCGGCCGAGGACGACGCGATCAGCGCCGCCGAGGACGCCAGCCTGGCCGAGCCGATCCTGGGACCGGACGGCCTGCCGCTGCCGCCCGAGGCTCCGCCGGTCGAGGGCGAAGCGCCGGCCGATCCGACGGCGCCCGCGCCGATCGTTCCGGCTCCGGCGGCCCCGGCGGCTCCGCCCCAGCCGGCCGAGCCGCGCGGTCCGACGAACCTTCCGTAGAAAGCGAAGGGGTCAGGAACGGCGACCGTTCCTACCCCCTCACCCTCCCAGGCTATCGCCTGGGCCCCTCTCTCTCCCTATGGGAGAGGTTTCAAAAAAGAGCGGCGCTGGCTTGGCCAGCGCCGCTTGTCGTTTGGAATTCGAAACCTCAGTTCAGGTCCAGCACCACCACCGACTTGGCCGGCAGGGTCGCCGTCAGGGTGTCGCCCTTGATGGTCGCGCCCTTGAACTCGGCCGGCTTGACCGCGTCGGGCTTGTCGAAGGTGTTGCGCGAAGCCATTTCCGGCCCCGTCAGCACCCGGCCCTTGGCGGTCTTGGCGGTCGAGCCCGAGAGCTTGACGGTGACCGTGGCCGACTTGTTGGGGTCGAGATTGACCAGCGCCACGTGCACCGCGCCGTCCGTGCCCTTGCCGGCCGAGGCGGTCACGGCCGGAACCGACGACTTGCCGACCACGTACTGCGGGGTGCCGATCTCGACCGGCAGGAAGGTCGCGCCCTGGAAGGGCTTATAGAGGTCGAACACCCAGTAGGTGGGCGTCAGGACCATCTTTTCCTTGTCGGTCAGGATCATCGCCTGCAGCACGTTGACCATCTGGGCGATGGCGGCCAGGCGCACCCGGTCGGCATGCTTGTGGAAGATGTTCAGGGTCGCGGCGGCCACCACGGCGTCGCGCATGGTGTTCTGCTGGTAGAGGAAGCCCGGCTCGGTGCCCGGCTCGACGTCGTACCAGACGCCCCATTCGTCGACATAGAGGCCGACCTTCTTCTCAGGGTCGTACTTGTCCATCACCGCGCTGTGCCTGGTGACCAGCTCTTCCATCTTCAGGGCCTGGACCATGGTGTCGCCCCAGCCCTGCTCGTCGAACACGGTGGCCGAACCCTTCTTGGTCCAGTTGCCGGTCGGGATGACGTAGTAGTGCAGGCTGAGCGCGTTCATGTTCTTGGCCGCGCCCTTCATCAGGACCTCGGTCCAGTTGTAGTCCTCGGCGTTGGGACCGGCGGCGACCTTCACCGGGCGATTGCCGCGCGGGGCGCGGACGAACTCGGCGAAGTTGCGATAGAGGTTGGTGTAGTGCTCGGCCGTCATCTGGCCGCCGCAGCCCCAGTTCTCGTTGCCGACGCCGAAGAAGTCGACCTTCCAGGGTTTGTCGCGGCCGTTGGCGCGGCGCATGTTGGCGATCGAGGAATTGGTCGGCGAGGTAAGGTACTCGACCCACTCCGACATCTCCTGCGGGGTGCCGGTGCCGACATTGCCGGCGACATAGGTCTTGGTGCCGATCAGCTCGGCGAAGTCCATGAACTCGTGGGTGCCGAAAGTGTTGGGCTCCTCGACGCCGCCCCACATGACGTTGACCTTGACGGGGCGCTTGTCGCGCGGGCCGATGCCTTCGCGCCAGTGGTAGTCGTCGGCGAAGCAGCCGCCCGGCCAGCGCACGACGGGCACCTTCAGCGCCTTGAGGGCGTCGACCACGTCCTTGCGGTAGCCCTTGATGTTGGGGATCTTGCTGTCCTCGCCGACCCAGACGCCTTCATAGATGCCCCGGCCCAGGTGCTCGGCGAACTGGCCGTAGACTTCCGGCTGGATGACCGCGCCCGGCTGGTCGGCGCGCAGGGTCCCGCTGACCTTGGTCTGGGCGACCGCGCCGCCGGCGATCAGCAGGGCCGCGGCGACGCCGCCCATCAGGGCGTGCTTGAGCATCTTGGAATTCACGTCGTTCTCTCCCTCTACTCGCCGTGCGCGCGACGCCGGCTCGGACAGGCGCGCATCCTGGCGCGCACGACGCGCCGGAGCCCCTTGTTATTTGTCTGAGTATACTTGCCCGCGAGGAGCGTCAATCGAAGCGCGCGGACGGCGCAGGCCAGCAATACAACGACATGTAACGGGGTTTGGCGGGTGGGCTTGTCGGATGATTTGGCTGGCTCGTCGGTCGATGCGCCCTGAAGGGGGAGCCGACTGAAGGACTGGCATGAACTGGCCTCATCCGGCGCTGACCCCCTCCGGCCCTCTGGGCCACCTCCCCCCAGAGGGGGAGGATCTTGGATCGGCGAACCTCCCCCTGTGGGGGAGGCGGCCGAAGGCCGGTGGGGGGCCGGTTTCAGCTTTCGAGGCGGCGTGTGAGTTCGCAGTCACTCCCCCCACCGATCGCTGCGCGATCGCCTCCCCCACGGGGGGAGGTTCCTTGAGGGTTGGACATGCGTTCTCACACTCCCGTGGAAATCCACGAAAGCTGATGGGGAGGCGCGGAGCGGCCGGGCGGAGCCCGGGGACCGTAGGTTTGTTTAGCGTTTCGGCTTCGTCGACCGCTCCGCCGCGTCGTTATTCCGGAGGGCCGGAGGC
>NZ_JBFTJR010000074.1:0-21051 GCF_056395525.1 Caulobacter sp. 10L414 | reverse complement strand
GTCTTGACGCCCTTGCCCCGCGCGAAGTGCTCGCGCCGGATCTTCGCCACCGTCTCCACTACCAACATCCCCGTCTCGATCCGCGGCTACACAAGCCGCCGATCTGGCCATCAAAGCCTCAAGGACAGGGGGTCATTTTTGGACGCCGAAACACATCGAGAAGTACGATCTCGCGCTCGCGGTTGATCGGTGGGCCATTCCCAATGGCATAACCGCAACAAACCCCTTTCTCCGCGATCCCATGGACGTCCTGTCCCAGGAAGATGTCGCATGAGGGAGGTCGTCGAGCATGTCGTCGCCAGGGAAAATCGGCTGCTATTTGGCCTGACGCCCTTCGACAACGAGAGCTTCCACGGCTTTACCGCACGACTGGCGGCCTGGAACCACTTCGACAGCCGCAAGCAGTTCCTGCTGAGCATGGCCTTCCCCCACTTGTTGGGGGGAGGCCTACAAGCGGCTCTGGAGGATCGGGGGCCACTGGCTTGGCGTCTCCGGCTGGACGAAGAGCAGCTGGGCCGGCTGACCGGTCGACACGATCCGGAGCTCGCCCGATATCGAGAGCTTGTCAGCATGGTTGCTCGGCGGGTTTCGCCGGCGGCGTTACGCGCGGCGCCATATCACCGGGCGAGTTGGATGCTCCAGTTGCCCTTCTGCCCGGAAAGCTGGGAGGTTCTCATGGACCATTGCCCTGCCTGTCAGCGGCGATTGGGATGGGAAAAGGTGCTGGCGATCGAGCAGTGCGATCATTGTGGTTTCGACCTTCGGACCGCCGCAGCAACTTCGGTCCCAAAGAGGCAACGGGCCCCGCTGGCCTTGATGGCGGGGTTGGTCAATCGGGACCCTGCATTGCGGCTTTCCCCACGCCTGACGCTCCCGCCTCATCTGGCGAACTGCTCGCCGCTCGAGGTCTTCGAGTTGGCGATGGTCTTCGCCAGAGCAATTGCCTTGATGCGAAGCCGGCTGAAATTGAGGGTGTGCTCGCCTAGCAAGAAGACCGCCTACATGGCGGCCGGCATGGACATCATCTGTCGATACCCGGAGTCGTTTGACGACCTGATGGGCGCGGCAAACGAGGCGCTGCCGAAGTTTTTCCAAACTGTCCGGGCTTACGGCGGCAACTCGGTTGGGATCTATCAGCGGCTTTTTTCCGATTCGGAACCGTGTCCGCACGGGCCAACGCGGCTTCGCCAGAAACGAGAAGGCGGCGGACAGCTCACGCTTCGCCAGGCGGCACAGCAACTGCGGCTGGAGAACCGGGATCTGCGCAAGCTGATCGACGAGGGGCTTATGGGGGCACCGAAAGGCCGGGGCGTCGTGCGCAAATGTCAGTGGCTCGATCCAAGTGAGGTGAGCAGCTGCGCGCGCCGGCTGGAGAGCCGAATGTCATTGCAGGAGTTTTCCCGCGCTTTCGGATTGCCCGTCCGCGGAGTTGCCCAGTTGGTCAGCCTGGGCGTCTTGCCTCGAAACCAGGATCCAATGGTGAAGGCGCTGCATCCCACCACCCAGCTTGATCGAAGCGCTGCGGAAGAGGTGGTCGGCCGACTTTTAGCGATACGCCGCGTTCCGACTCCGGAAGTGCCGGTCTGGCCGATCGAAGACATCTTCCATGGCGTTGGCGGCCAAGAAAAGCCTTGGGGGACAATGCTGCGAGCCGCCTTGGATCGGCAAATCCCTCTCTATTGCGACGAAGAGATTTCGTCTGGCCTCCACATCGGGAAGCTCCAGATTCCACAGGCGTTGGCCTGGGAGATCCTTGGGCGACGCCTCCCAGAGCTGTTGGAGGTCCCGGACCTTACGTCAGAGGAGCTGTCCGGGTCGCCAATGACCAGGATCGAGGTCGAGAGCTATCTCAACTGCTTTCCTCGGGACTTGTCCTGGCTCCTGGCCGAAAAGCATCTCTCCAAAGGCCTGACGCCCCAGGAGGTGGCCGTGCTGGGGCAAAGCATTATCAGCTCGCGCGAGATCAGTTGGCGCTGGCGCGTCTCGCCAGCGTTACGCGAGGCGCTCGCGAAAGAACATGGCATCGGAAGAACGCTCGGGCCTTTCTGGTCGCGAGCGGCGGTTGAGGAACACTTCGCTTCGAAGTTTCCGTTCGGCCGATCCACCTGAAGCTACCCGGAACCCGATGGCTGAAAGCGAACCTGTATCTACAAACCTATGCCACTCCTTGAATCGAACAGCGTCAGCCGTCTAGCTTCGACCGCTGCTGATGGGGGTGGGACCAATGGACGACAGCGAACGCAACTTCCATTTCAACAAGCAACCAAACACGACGTATTTTTCGAGGCGAATTGCACCGACTATCGGCGAGCCGCTGCGCATCCTCTCAAGCGTCGTCGAGACTGCTGGCGCACTACGCTTCGCCAAGGTGCGGAACGAGATCCTGCTTCGCGCCACCCCGGGAGGTCGCGTGGAAATCAAGGCGACGATCTTGGAGGATGATCGCAACGTCCAGACGCTCACAATTCAGAAGTTCACTCCCGCCTCCGGCCCGCATGACAAAGTCCACTTCAGTTTCCAGAACCGCGAAATAGATGCGCTTCTGGAGTTTATGGCGGGCGTGAAAACGATCGACTTCGGAGGAGATGGCAAGGGGAAGTTATCTCGCGACGCGGTGCGAACCGTCGTTCTGGATGCCGCTCAAGCTCATCAAATTTTCAGCACGAACCAAGACCTGTTCGTCGCGCTAGCCGAACGTGAGGATCTCCAACGAGACTTAGTGGCCATCGGATACCGACGCCGCCAGCTCGACCGGTTCGAGCGGATGCTAAACGATCCACAAGCGTTCGCGGCCGAACAAGCCCAATACGGCAAAACGCCGGAAGCCACATGGCAGGCGTTCTTCGAAGAGAACACGTGGATATTCGGCTACGGGCTAACCTACCAGTTCCTATCCGGCCTCGACGAAAGGCGATTGGAGCAGACCGTTCGCGGCGCGGACTTGTCAGGCTCAGGAAAACGTATCGACGCGCTGATGAAAACACGCGGCATCATCAGCTCCCTTTGCTTCGTCGAGATCAAGCGACACGATGCTGACCTGCTCGATGAGACAAAGCCCTACCGCTCGGGAGCCTGGGCGGTTTCCAGGGAACTGAGCGGCGGCGTCGCGCAAGTTCAGACCACTGTAGCCGACACTCTCGATCGTCTCTCTAGGGCAATAACGGTCAGCGACACAGACGGCGACCCTACCGGGGAACTGCTGTTCAACGTTCACCCCAAGTCGTTCTTGGTCATTGGCCAGCTCAGTGAGTTCCAGACCGAGCACGGCATCAACCAGGCTAAATTCCGGTCCTTCGAAATGTTTCGACGGGAGATGCGATCCCCGGAAATCCTGACGTTCGACGAACTGCTCAACCGCGCGCGGTTCATCGTCGACCACCCTGTGCAACCTGTCCCGGCAGATAGCCGCGGACACGAGTGATGATTTTGCGCCGAACGCTCCTTGCGAAAACGTAGAAGGTTTACCAGGTAAAACTTATAGCTTGGGGAGATCATTCTTTGCAAAAACACCGCCTTTATCGGAAGGAATCCTTCGCGCGTCGCCTTGTGACTAAGCGTCCAGGGGGAGCCGTTTTCTTCGTGGCGTTCGCCATGTACTTAGCTATCGTAGGTGCATGGCTCGGAAGCGGCTTCAATAAGGTGCTCCCGCCCTATGCAGAAGCGCTCACCACTGCGACACTTGGCGAGATTTTTTCTCCCACCGGCATCTATCTTGCGGCTTTCGTCTCGATGATGGGGGTCGGTAAATTCGCCGCCGGCCTTGCTGCCGGGGCTGCCGCAAGTCAGGCGCTTGTGTTCTGGACAGGCCGTCCGCTTCCGGTGTTCCGCAAATAGCCACTAGGCAAAGTAGCGGTAAGTCGAATTGGTACCGGAGCCTGTTCATTGCGACCCAGGGCCGATCTTAAGTTGGTGAGCCACTCAGAGGGTCAGCGTTAGGCTGTTTCGCCGAACTGGGGGCAAACGACCCACTCCGATGAAATCAACGCCTTACGCGGTCGGCGTTAAGTTGCGCCGACAGCCCGCTAGAACCTCGCGATCAGCGAGACTTCCATGCGGCGCTTCAGCGGGTCGTCTTCCGACCAGCGGTCGAAGAGGTTGCGCACGCCAAGCCGCAGTTCAGTCTCCGACGCGCCGGCGGGCCGGGGCAGTTCCCAGGCCAGGGAGAGGTCGACCGTGGCGCGTTCGGGCAGCGCTGTCGGGACGTTGGCGTCGATGTAGCGGACGGCGGCCGAGGCGGCGAAGTGGTCGGTCGTCCAGCGCGCGCCGACCGCGCCCCGCCACCTGGGCACGCCGCCGTCCGGCGTGCGCTTGTAGACGCCGGAGTCGGCGGGAAGGTTCAGGCGCAGCGTCGGCTGCCAGGTCAGGGCGGCGCTGAGGCCAAGGCGCCCGCCGGCCAGGTCCAGATCGTGCTCGGCGAGCATATCCACGGCCTGCATCAGGCTGGAGCCGCTGTTCTCGAAGAGGTCGCGCACCTCCAGGATGCGGCCGCCCGTATAGCCCCTGGCGCGGTCGGCGTCGGTCAGGGGCGCGCGGATCACCGCGCCGGGAAAGCGGTCCTCGTTGAGGATGTAGAAGTCGGCGCCGCGCGAGGCCTGCACGATCAGGTCGCGTCCCTCGATGCGCGTGTAGTCGACCGACAGGCGCGTGCGCGGCAGCAGCGGCGAGGCCAGCACCACGCCCGCCGAATAGGTTCGGGCCAGGTCGGGGCGAAGATCGGGCGGCGCGCCCCAGACGTAGCGGAACCAGCCTTCCGCATAGACGGGCTGGCTGGGATTGCGCTTGGGGTCGACGACGAAGCCGGTGGACATGCTGGTCGTGGTCGAGACCATGTGCGGCTCGGGCAGCTGCCCGCCCGAGGCGTAGGCCGCGCGCAGGATCAGGCCGTTGACGGGCTCGGCCTTCACGCCCAGCAGATAGAGGTCGGCCGACTTGTCCAGCGGCGGGGCGGGCGAGCCGTTGAAGATGCGGATGTGGCCGGCCTGGCGCCGGGCCGCGGCCTGGAGCTCCAGTCCCCGCACGCCCACCACGCCTTCCAGCGGCGCGCGCAGCTCGGCGAACAGCGAGCGCGAGCGGGCGGAGACGTGGTTGTCGGGGTGGTTGGAGAAATGCGGCAGCCCCTCCCACAGCTGCTGGGCGGTCAGCGACAGCGTCAGGTCGCGACCGCCGATCCGGGCGACCGGGCCCGAAGCGCGCAGCGAGATGTCCTCCAGTCGCGAGGCGGCGTAGGGCGACGCAGGCGCCCAGGCGGCCTCGTAGCGGGAGAGATCGGCCAGGAACCTGGCCTGGTCGCCGAACGGGTTAGGCGCGGGCCGGCCGTCGCCGGGCGCCACGCCGCTGGCCACCGTCGACCAGGCCAGCGCCTCGTAGCCGGTCTCGGCGCTGATGGTGGTGGTGCGGGCCCCGCCCACGGCGTAGTCGACGCCGCCGCGCCAGCGCGCCGGCAGGTCGAACACCAGCCCGGCCGTGAAGCGGCGCGAGATCACCCGGCTGCGGGTGTTTCCCGAGACGAAGGGCACGGGCGCGACCAGCTCGACGGGGCTCGTTCCCGACAGCTTCGCCGCCGCTCCCTGGCCCGGCGTCAGCCAGGTCGAGAACGCCCCGGAGGCGGTGGGATAGAGGTCCAGGCTGGAGAGATAGATGTAGTCGAGATAGGCCTCCGCGCCGCGCCACAGCCTCTGGCGGACATTGACCAGGACCGCATCGGTGCGGCTGTCGGTCGACAGCAGGCGGTCGCGGTGGGCCGGGGCCAGGCCCGGCGCCGACTGGCCGGCGTTGCCGATCAGCACCGTCTCGATCGGCGTCGAACCGTCGTAGTCGGCGGGGATGTAGCTCTTCAGCATCGAGACGCCGCCGACCGTGAAGGGGCCGTTGACGCCGAACAGGGTGATCCCGTTGCCCGGCGGCCGGCTGTAGGCCTGGCCGGACTTGAGCAGCGCGCCGTCCAGGGGGGCGTAGGCCTCCGCCCGATCGCCATAGGCCACGCCGTTGAAGCGCTTCTGGCCGTAGCGGACCATCACCGCCGTGCCGCCGTCGTCGGCGCCATAGCCGATCCGGGCGTCGAAGCGGCTGTAGCCGCCGTCGCCATCCTCGCCCACACCGGCGGTGGCCGCGACCTCGGCCCCGCGATAGTCGCGGTCGAGCACCAGGTTGACCACGCCGTTGACCGCGCCCAGGCCATAGACGGCGCCGCTGCTCGACCCCAGGGTCTCGATCCGGCCGATCGCGGCCAGCGGAATGGGGCCGACGTCGGCCTGCAGCAGGTAGTCGTAGTTCGGGATCGCCGGCATGCGCCGCCCGTCGACCAGCAGCAGGGTCCTGGACTGGGCGTTGGGATCGCGGAAGGCGAAGTTCGAGCGCGACGGCGGCAGGCCCTGCGCCGTGCGCGGGATCGACTGGCGGCTGTCGCCGTTGCTGGTCAGCCAGGTCTGCAGGAAGTCGTCGGCCGAATGGGACTGGGCGGCGCGCAGCGTGCTGCGCTCAAACACCCGATAGGGCTGGATGTCGTCGGGATCGCGCCGCTGGTCGACGTTCTGGGTGCGCACGCCCACGACCAGCAGTTCGGGCAAGGCCACCGGACCGGAGGTTTCCTCGGACGGCGCGCCGCGCCCGGCTTTCACCACATAGACCCCGGCCTCGACCCGTTCGAACCGCAGACCCGATCCGGCCAGCAGCCGCTCCAGCGCCTCGCTGGGCGTCAGGCGTCCCCGCAGGGCCGGCGCCCGCCGCGCGCCGATCGTGTCGGAAGAGACCAGGATCTCGATCTGCGCCTGGCGGCCCAGTTCGGCCAGCGCGCGGTTCAGCGGCTGGGCGCGCACGGTCACGCTCGCCGTGCGCTCGGCCGCCCAGGCGGGCGCTGCCAGCGCCCAGGCGCAGGCCGCCGTCGCCAGGGCCCGCACAAGGCCGCCATGTCCGCTTCGAAAGGTCACCCGACAACCTTGCAGAGACCCTCACCCGCCCATCGGCGCTGGTCTTGGAGAAGTGCCCGGGCAATAGAACGAACACTGTTATTCAGGCAAGCGTTTGAACGCGCCCCGCCGCTGTCGCGCGGCAAGCGAACACGAAACAGGGCGCGGAACCCGGTTCCGCGCCCTGCCCTGTCCGTGGTCGGATCAATCGGTCCGGCTATTGGCCCAGCAGCGTCTTTCGCCAGAACATGATGCTGGACCAGAAGTAGTAGTCGGCGTTTTCCTTCTTGCGGAAGACGTGGCCGTCGTTCTTGGCCAGCAGGTGCCAGGCCTGCCCGCCCTTGGCGCGGACGGCGGCGATCATCTGGTCGGCCTCGGAGGCCGGCACGCGCGGGTCGGTGCCGCCGGTGGCCACCAGCAGCGGGATGGTGATCTTGTCGACGCTGGTCAGCGGCGAGATCTTCATCAGCTGGGCGCGCTGCTTGGGATCGCGCTCGTCGCCGTACTCCACGCGGCGCAGGTCGCGCCGGTAGGACTGGGTGTTCTCGAGGAACGTGACGAAGTTGGAGATCGCGACGTAGCAGTTGGCGCCCTTCAGGCGCGGGCTGTAGTGCGTGGCCGAGGCGTAGCACATGTAGCCGCCGTAGGAGACGCCGTTGACCGCGAAGCGGTCGGCGTCCAGCGCCGGCTCCTTGGTCAGGGCGTCGAGGAAGGCCCCGATGTCCTTGACCGAGTCCTCGCGCTTGAACGGGCCGTTGTCGAGATTGACGAAGCGCTTGCCGTAGCCCGACGAGCCGCGGACGTTGGGGAAGAACAGCGCCACGCCCAGCTCGTTGACCAGATAGTTGTTGCCGCCGAGGAAGTCGGGGCGGGTCTGGC
Source organism: Caulobacter sp. 10L414 (assembly GCF_056395525.1). Taxonomy (NCBI): domain Bacteria; kingdom Pseudomonadati; phylum Pseudomonadota; class Alphaproteobacteria; order Caulobacterales; family Caulobacteraceae; genus Caulobacter; species Caulobacter sp. 10L414. Next base: position 13,267 of record NZ_JBFTJR010000074.1, on the reverse strand, counting down.
CTTCGGGGCCACCGTGGATGTCGACGATCAGCGGGCGCTTGCCGGGGAACTTGGCCGGATCGGGCTGATAGAGGAAGCCCGAGACCGTCTCGCCGTCGAAGCTCTTGATCTCCACCAGGCGCGGCTCGACGTTCTTGGCCGGATCCAGGCCGCCGGTCTCGCTGTGGGTCCACTGGGTGACCTTCAGCGTCTTGGGATCGATCGAGAAGGCGTCGCCGGCCACCTTGGCCGACGACATCGACAGGCCGATCTCGCCCCACGGCGAAATCTCGATGGCCGGACCGATGCTGTAGGGGATGACGCCGCCGGGCAGGCCCTCGACGGTGCGCACCGCGCCGCTGGCCAGGTCCAGCACCCGCACGCGCGAGACCCCGGCCTCGTTGATGGCGTAGACCGCGAAGCCGCCGTCGGGCGACAGGGCGAAGTCGGAGACGTCCCAGCGCGCTTCCTTGCTGACGGGGACGAAGGCCTTGGTCTTCGCGTCCAGGCGGCCAAGGCGCAGGAAGTCGCTGTCCTTGTCCGAGGTCAGCCACACCGAGCCGTCGTGGGCGTAGTGGGGATCGACGAACGAGGCCTTGGCCTTCGGGTCGGTCAGCGGAACCATCGCGCCGCTGGCGAGATCCAGCTCATAGACCATGGCCTCGTTGATCGACATGCGATTGAGCACCAGGGCCTTTTGGCCGTCGGCCGAGAAGTCGGCGATGTTCCAGCCGCCGCCGGCGACCTTGGCGACCAGGCGGTCGGTCTTGGGATCGCGCGGGTCGACCACATAGAGGTCCATGTCCGCGCCGTTGCGGCGCGAGGAGGCGTAGCCGACCTGCTTGCCGTCGGACGACCAGGCGCCGAACCAGTTGCGGCTCTTGCCGTCGGTCACCAGGCGCGGGCGGCCGTCGACCAGCAGGTAGAGCTGGTAGAACTCGTCGCCGCCGACGTCCTTCTGCAGCACCAGGGCGTCGCCGGCGGGAGACAGGGCGGCGGCCAGGATCGGCTCGGCCTCGAAGCTCAGCTGGCGGCGGTCGGCGTCGGGCTTGGCCACCGTATGGACCTGGTCGGTGCCGCCGAACCTGGTCTTGATCAGCATCGAGCGATCGGCCGGGTTCCAGCCCAGGAAGTTGGCGTGGCGGGCCTGCAGGTAGGGCGTGGTCGCCGAGACCAGCTCCTGCGGGATCGGCGGCAGGCCGTCGGCGACGATGGCGGCCGGAACGGCGGCCACGGGGCCGGTTGCGGGGGCCGTCTGGGCCATGGCGAGGCCGCCGCTCGCCGCCAGCAGGGCGAGCGTCAGGGGAAGGCGCGAGATCATGGGGAAATCACCAATCGAGGGGGTGAGGCGCCGCCGGCCACGGGGGACCGGCCGGCGGCGCTGGTATCGGCCGGGCCCGGAGCCTTGAGGGAAGGCTCCAGGCCGCCAGGGTCGGGCGCGCCCGGCGGGGGCGACGGACGCGTCCGGTCCCGGCGTTCCTAGAAGCGCATCCGCGCGCCCAGGGTCACGTAGCGGCCGATGACGTCGTAGTAGGGCGAGTAGAGCGAGCCGATCGGCGGCTCCTTGTCGAACAGGTTGGTGGCGTTGGCGTAGAGTTCGACGTTGTAGCCGTTGAACTCGGGCAGCTTGGCGCGCACGCCCAGGTCGACATAGGTGTAGGCCTTGATGTGGCCGTTCACGAGATCGACGGTGTTGTTGTAGTTGCCGGGCGAGATGTAGCGGGCCCGCAGGTTGGCCCCGAACACCGGACCCGAGTAGTCCAGGCTGCTGACGACCCGGAACTCCGGCACGCCCAGGCCGAACGAGTAGCCCTGCGAGCGGACGTAGTCGATCTCGCTGACGCCGTCGTTGGTGGTCAGGTTGTTGACCCAGGTGCCGACGGTGCGCAGGCGCAGGCGGCCGTCCAGGCTGGAATGCACGCGCGAGGCGTCCATCGAGTAGGACATCTCCACGTCGACGCCGTCGGTCTTGTAGTTCGACAGGTTGACGTAGGTGGAGACGATCCGGGTGATGGCGTTGGTGGCGCTGTCGCGGGTGATCCGCGAGCACATGTCCTGGTTGCCGGCGGCGCAGCGGGTGACGATGTCCTGGGCGCCGATCGTGGTGATCACGTCGTCGATGTCGATGTTGTAGTAGTCGACCGAGACGTTGAAGCCCGGAATCTGCGGCGGCGAATAGACGAAGCCGGCCGTGAAGGTCTTGGCCGTCTCCGGCTGCAGGGCCTGGTTGCCGCCGCCGTTGGTCAGCACGTAGACGCTGGAGCTGGTCACCGGGTCGACGATGGTGTTGTAGCCCGTCGTGCTGGTGGTGAAGAGCTCGGTCAGGTTGGCCGAACGGATGTCGCGCGACTGGGTGATCCGGCCCCGGAAGCCCGGGAAGAACTCGTTGGTCGCGCCCAGCTTCCACGACCAGATCGAGCCGGTGGTGTCGTAGTCGCTGATGCGGGCGGCCGCATTGACCTCCAGCTTGTTGAGCACCGGCACGTCGCGGACGACGGGCACCAGCACTTCGGCGAAGGCTTCCTTGACCGTGAAGCTGCCCGACATCGCCGAGAAGCTGAACGAGGTGAAGGCCTTGGCCGTGTCGAGGGCGCCGACCGAGCGATCGACCGACTCCTTGCGGGCCTCGCCGCCGACGGCGATCGAGACCGGACCGGCCGGCAGCTCGAAGGGCTCGCCGCGCAGGCTGAAGCCGCCGACGTCGAGCTTGGAGGTCTCGCGCATGCTGGGCGTGCCGGTGACGTAGGCGATCGCCGCGGCCGAGGGCGAGCCCTCGCCGAACAGGTTGATCGGCACGCAGTTGGTGGTCGGGTCGGTCAGGGCGATGCGGCAGACCGCCTGGCCGCTCGTCGGGCTGATCACCGAGTCCACGGCGTTGGCGTAGTTCTGGGTCAGCAGGAACCCGGGGGTGTCGATGTTGTTCTCGTTCTCCCCGTGGCTGTAGTAAGCGCTCCAGCGCCAGCCGTCGCCGAACGAACCGTCCAGCGCGATCGTGCCCTGGGTGGCCACGCGCTCGAAGTCGATGGTCGAGTACGACAGGTCGCTGTTGAAGCGGCCCATGGTGAACTGGGTCTCGTCGGCGTTGGCCAGGGCGGTGCGCACGGCGGTCGGCAGGAAGGCGTTGTCGGCCTTGATCGTCAGGTTGCCGCGGTTGTGGTCGCCGAACCAGATGTAGTCGTTCCACATGCGCGAGTGGCGCAGCTCGGCGGTCAGCTTGACGCTGTCGGTCAGGTCGTAGGTGACGCTGGCCATGGTCGCATAGCGGCGCTGGGGCGTGACCAGGGGCGACAGGTCGTCGTTCGAGGGGCCTTCGCCGCCGATCGAGTTGGTGCCGCTGACCGTGCCGTAGTCGAAGTCGCGCAGGCTGCCGTCGGGATTGAAGGCCTTGCCCTTCAGCACGCCCGACATGATCAGGCCGCCGTAGGCCGCGTTCGAGAAGCCCACGTCGGGCGCCAGCTTGTAGCGGCCGTCGCCGTTGGGAACGGTGGCCCAGCGGCCGATGTTGGGACGGCTGTTCTTGGGAACCACGCCTTCGTTGTTGAGGAACTCGCCGCCGATGACGAAGTGACCGCGCCCGTCGGCGAAGCCCGTGCCCCAGGCGCCTTCGACGCGCACCTGCTCGGCGTCGTCATAGGACGAGACGCCGCCCTCGACGCCCAGCTTCCCGCCGGTGAAGTTGCGGTCGATCATGATGTTGGCGACGCCGGCCACGGCGCCCGAGCCCCAGGCGGCCGATGCGCCGCCGGTGACGACGTCGACGCCCTTGACCAGCACGCTGGGCACCACGTTCAGATCGTTCTCGCCCGAGAAGCGGCGACCGTCGATCAGCACCAGGGTGCGGCTGATGCCCAGGCCCCGCAGGTCGAGCGGGGCGTTGCCGGCGCCGGTGTTGGTGCCGGTGGTCTGGGCCGAGGTGGTGGCGCGGAACTGCGGCAGGTCGTTCAGGGCCGCGGCGATGTTCGGGCGCGCGCCGACGGCCAGGTCGACGTCGGTGACGCGGACGGTCGGGGTCGGGGCCTGGAAGCCGGCGCGGTCGATGCGCGAGGCGGTGACGACGATCTCGCCGACGCTGTCGTCGGCCTTGTCGCCCGAGGTCTGGGCCAGGGCCGCGCCGTGCAGCGCCAGCGCCGCGGGCAGGATGCTCGCGCCGATCAGCAGGGCGCGGCGGGAGTGACGTGAAAATGCCAAGTGAGATCCCCTCTCAAACATGCAGTCGACAGTCGCCCCCGCCCCGGACGCCCATGAACTGGACGGTCCGGCAGCTGCGATCCGCCAGCGGCGCACCACGCGCCGCTCGCGAAACCGCAAGGCGTTCCTCTGCCCCCGCTGTCCTGTTGGCCTGAGAGATTCGGAACGCACCGCGCCCTTGCTCCTTCGGCGAGACGCTCCTCCTGGAGGCGCGCCTGCTTTCCAGCGTCCTTGTGCTCCGCGGTCCTTTTGCCTGAGCGTTTCCGGGGCGGTTGCGCCTTCGGCGTCGGGTCGAACCTGATCTCTTCCGCAAGAGCAGGATCAGTTAGGCCGGGCGTTCCGCTGTCGGCAAAACCGGTGGAAGCGGCATGTTTTCATCGCGCCGGCCGCGATGAGCGGGCACGTTCTTCCTGACGATCAACCCAGGGGGATCGGCCATCGCCCTGCGGTTTCAACCGATCAGGGGGGCGTGACAGGTCGGTGACAGCTTCGCGGCGCGGGCGCGAGCCGTAAAAATGGGCTGAGCCCCGGCCCAGCGGGTCAATTTGCACAAACATTTGGCGACAATTGCCCGCAATGCGGGCGCCTAGTCGCGATCGCCCCGCGCGCGGCGCCAGCGGGCCAGCATTTCCTCGCGCCGGCCCTGGTCGAAATTGGCCAGCAGGGCCGGCCCGACCCGTATCGGACGGCCGCCCGGCGGCGGGCGCGCGCCCAGCCCCTCGCGGATCGGCGTCAGCCGCGCCTGCGCCAGCCGCCGCTGCCCCTCCTCCGACATCAGGTAGTCGAGGAACAGGCGCGCGGCCTTGGGATGGGGCGCCGAACGGGTGATGAACGCCACCCGCGCGATCGACAGGTAATAGTCGTCGGGCACGACATAGCCGATATCCGGCCCCTGCCCGCGCGCCCACCAGTCTGCGTAGGAGCGGTTCATGTCATAGGCCAAGAGATGCCGGCCGGCCGTGACGCTGGCCAGGATCGGCGCGCCGGGCACGTAGAGCCCGGGATCCGAGCCCGCCAGGGCGTCATACAGCGCCCAGGCGTCCGGATAGACCACCGTGTCGCTCGACAGGTAGAGGAAGCCCACCCCGCTCTTTTCCGGATCGTACATGGCGATCCGGCCGCGCCAGCGGGCGGGGTCGTCGCGCAGGGCCGCCAGCAGCGCGGCGTGGCTGCGCGGCACGTCCTCTTCTTTCAGCAGACGCTTGTTGTAGGCGAAGACGATCGGCTCGGCGGTGACGCCGAACCCCTGGTCGCGCCACACCGCCCAGGCCGGCAGGTGGCGGGCCTCGGGGCTGCGGTAGGTCTGGGCGTAGCCGTCGTTGATCAGCTTGACCTGGATGTCCATCGACGAGCTCCAGGCCACGTCGGCCACCGGCGCGCCGCTGTCGGTCTCGGCCATCACTCGCGCCTGCAATGGCCGGGCGGCGACCTCGACCATGGTCAGCTTGATCTTGGGAAAGCGCTTGCGGAACCCCTCGGCCACCGGGCCGTAGACGCCGGTGTTGACGTAGACGACGACCTCGCCCTCGCGCTGGGCGCCCATGACGTCCCAGGCGCTGGTCGCCTGCCCCTCGACGCGCGGCGCGCACGCCACCGCCAGACCGGCGAGCCCCGCCGCGCCGATCAGGCCCAGCGCCCGGCGTCTCTTGACCTCGACTGTCAATCGGCGTCGGATGGCCGGCGCTCCCCTTGCTTTCGTCGTGACGCTACATCCCCGATGAAGATACTGGTTGTCGAGGATGATCCGCCTCTCCGCCGTTCGCTGACCGCCACCCTCGAGAGCGAAGGCCACGAGGCCGTCTGCGCCGAGACCGGCGAAGCCGCCCTCGCCCTGGCCCTGCCCGGCGACTTCGACGCCATGATCCTCGACATCGGCCTGCCCGACATCGACGGCTTCGAGATCCTGTCGCGCCTGCGCCGCGAGGGCTTTTCCACGCCGATCGTCGTGCTGACCGCGCGCGACGCCGTGCAGGACCGCATCGCCGGCCTCGACATGGGCGCCGACGACTACGTGCTCAAACCCTTCGACCCGTTCGAGCTGGTGGCCCGGGTGCGCGCCGTGGTCCGCCGCAAGAGCGGCTACGCCGCCCGCATCGTCACCCTGGGCACGCTGACCTGCGACTGGGAGGCCGGCGCGGCCTGGGTCGGCCAGCGGCGGCTGGACCTGCGCCCCCGCGAGTGGGCCGCGCTCAAGGCCCTGGCCATGCGCCCCGGACGGGTGGTCGACCGCGGCCAGCTGGCCGCCGAGGTGTTTCCCGACGAGCAGCCGGCCTCGCCCAACGCGCTGGAGGTGCATGTCGGCCGGCTGCGCCGCAAGCTGCAGCCCGACGGCCCGCAGCTGCAGACCCTGCGCGGCGCCGGCTACCGGCTGGATCCGTGAGGCGCCGCCGCCCGCCCAGCCTCGTCGCCCGCCTGCTGATCGCCCAGGTGGCGCCGCTGGCTCTGCTGGGCGCGGCGCTGGCCCTGGCCGGCGCCCTGGCCGCCCACCAGGTGGTGGAAAAGACCTCCGACCGGCTGCTGGCCGGCTCGGTGGCCTCGATCGTCGCCCAGATCGGCGCCGAGGACGGCCGCGCCAAGGTCGCCCTGCCGCCCTGGTCGCTGGGCCTGCTCGACAGCCCCGAGCGCGACGCGGTGTTCTACGCCGTGCGGCAGGGGCCGCGCCTGGTGACCGGCTATGACGACCTGCCTCACCCGCCGGCCCCGCCGCCCAACGAGACCGACTTCGCCTATGCCCAGATGCGCGGCTATCGCGTGCGCATCGCCCAGGCCACGGTGATGGTGCCGGGCGTGGCCGAGCCCGTCGTGGTCGCCGTCGCCCAGAGCCTGGACTCCCGCCGCGCCAGCGTGCGCGAGCTGCAGTTCAACTTCATCATCCTGCCGCTGCTGCTGGTGCTGGTCGCCGCGGCCCTGGTGATCCCGGCCGTGACCTGGGGCCTGGCGCCCTTGCGCAGCCTGACCGCCGACCTGACCCGCCGCGCCCAGTCCTCGCGGCCCGACTTCGCGCCGGTGCGCGACCTGGACGCCCCGGCCGAGCTGTCGCCGGTGGTGGCGGCCTTCAACCACCTGATGCCCAGCCTGGAGCGCTTCACCAAGGCGCTGGAGCGGTTCTCGGCCGACGCCTCGCACCAGCTGCGCACGCCTTTGTCGGTGATCATCGCCAACCTGGCCCTGGTCGAGCGCTCGATCGAGACCGAGCCGCAGAAGTCGCTGCTGAGAGACTCGATGGCCGCGGCGGCCAACCTGCGCCAGGTGCTAAGCCAGCTGCTGGCCCTGGCCCGCTCGGAGGCGGCCGCCGTCGAGGGGCAGAGCGACCTGCGGCTGCTGGTCGAGACGATCGCCGCCGAGGTGGCGCGAGACTATCCGGACGTGATCTTCCGCCGCCGCCTGCCCGAGACCGCCATCGCCGCCGGCAATGCGGTGCTGGTCGGGGAACTGCTGCGCAATCTGGTGTTCAACGCCTGCGCCTATGGGCGGGGCGCGGTGTCGCTGGTGGTCGCCGCCGAGAACGCGGGGCCAAGGCTGACGCTGTGGGACCACGGCCCCGGGGTCGAGCCCCAGGAGATCGGCGCCATCTTCAGCCCGTTCTTCCGGGGCAAGAGCAAGGCGGCGACCAACGGCGCCGGGCTTGGCCTGGCGATCGTGCGCTCGATCGCCCAGCGCCTCGACATCGGCCTGGCCGCGCGCACGCGCTCGCCACGGCCGGGCCTTGTGGTGGAACTGAGGTTCGCCGCCGCCGACTAGGCGGTGGCGATCATGCGGCGGAAGATGTCGTCCAGGCGCGCGCTGGCCGGCTTGGCGGCGACGGGGGCGGCCGGGGCGGGCGCCGGCTCGGGCTCGCAATAGGCCTTGAGGAAGCCGGACTCGACGGTCACCGCGTCCTCGTTGGCGGCCGGAGGGCAGCCGAAGACGTTGCGCAGGGCCAGGGCCATCGCCTCGCCTTCGCTGAGGGCGGCCTGGGCCTCGACCACCGGGGCTGCGTCGTCGAAGACCTGCTCGAACACCTGATAGGGCAGGTTCGCCTGGTTGATCATCGAGAAGAGACGGTTGACATCACCAGCCATGGCTCGGCTCCACCGCTTCCAGCGGCACGGGGTTAAGGTCTTTTGCCTCCCTTCTCCCGACCCGCCATTTCGGCGAGCAGGACAAGGGCCGAAGAGTAGTACGTGCGATCCGGCGACGCTCCCCGCAGCGCCTGGATCAACGGGTCGTTCAGCGCCAGGGCGGCGATGGCGACACCCCCGCCAGATAGCGGAAAGTCGGCTTCATGACCGTCGGACATATTGACCCATGCCGGTGGCGCTTTTTGGGCTTGAATCTTTCCGCGCCAATACGCGGCGGTTTCGCGCGCCAGCGAATCTTCTCCCCCCCAGGCCAGGTACAGGGGCACGCGAATGGCGTCGAAACCGAATAATGGAGGTTTTTCAGGCGCTAAGGCCAAGCCGCCGTCAGCCCGCACCAGAAGCCAGTCGGGAGGCAGTTTCTGAGCGCCGAACCGCCCCTCCCGAGCCAGTTTCACCCCGTCGGCGACCAGGGTGCGCCAAGGCGCCGCAGCTCCGTCCTCGGCAGCGAAATCCTTCAGCGCCGGCAGCACGAAATAGGACGGGTTGACGACCACGCCCGCCGGGCCGCGGAAGCCCTCCAGGCCCGGCAGCAGCACGGTGCGACCGCCCACCTCGACCACCAGCCGCTCGGCCACCGCCTCGCGCATGGCCCTGGAGGCGGCCAGGTACTCGTCGTTCTTCCACCGCCGCCCGGCCCGCAGCAGCGCCCAGGCCGCCAGGATGTCACCGTCCGAGGCGTTGTTCTCGTCGGCGACGGCGGGATTGGCCCGGGGGTCGTAGCGCCAGGCCAGCAGCGGCGCGTTCTTGCGGACGAGGTTGGCCCGGGTCCAGCCCCAGGCCTTGTCGAAGGCCTCGCGGTCGCCGTGCCCCTCGGCCAGCAGCATGGTCCAGCCCTGGCTTTCGCTGTGGCTGACGCCGCCGTTCTCGGGATCGATGGTGCGGCCGTCGGGCTGCACATAGGCCGTCTTGAACTGCGCCCAGCCGTCCGGCGGCCGCGCGCAGGCCCCCGAGCCGCCGCACGCCGCGACCAGAGCCACCATCAGCAGCCTAGACCCGGTGCTCGAACACCAGCGGCGAAGCCAGGGGATCACGGCAGGTGGTGACCCCGCCCGGGCTTCCCTGCGCCGCCAGCCAGGCGCCGTAAGCGCCCGCCAGAAGCTCGGCCATGAGCGGAGGCCAGGCGCGCTTGTCGTCGTCTTCGAGAACATTCGGACAGGCCCCATGGGTGATGAGGATGTGGTCTTCGGCCACGGCGAGCTGCACCCAGCCCCAGTCCATGGCGTCGAGGATCTCGTTCAGCCGCGCCTCCAGCTCGTCCAGCGTCTCGAGCTTGGGCAGGGCGTGGCGGCGGGCCATCCGCTCGCCCGTGGCGCACAGGAAGCGCTTGACCGCGCCCTGGTCGCCGACCGCCGCCAGCTCGTCGGCCAGCGACGCCAGGAACGGCGCCCACTGGCCGCTGACCCGCCGCCGGCGCAGGTAGCCGAGGTCCTTGGACCGAGGATCGAACTCGCTGGCGCTCATCGGCCGCCGTCTCCGCCGAGGATCTGCTTCACGCCCACGCTGACCGCGGTCTCGTTGTAGACGCCGAAGGTGTTGAAGTTGACCGCGCCGCCGATACTGGCGCCGGGCCGGAACTGGTAGTCGGCCGACAGCCCGCCGGAGATCCCGAAACCGCTGGCGCTCTGGGCCAGGTAGCGCGGGAAGACGTCGGCGTCGGCCTGGGCCAGCGTGGTCAGCTCGCCCTGCAGCGCCGGGTCCATCGGGAAATAGGCCGCGCCGGCCTGGTTGTAGGTCTGGTAGCCGGGCGCGATGGCGCCCTTGAACTTCCACGGCCCTTGCCTCGCCGTCACGCTGATCGGCGCGGTCAGGCTGGTGAAGGTCTTGGGGCTGAAATAGCCGCCATGGCCCAGGCTGAAGAAGTTCTGGTTGTTGTCGAAGCCTTGCTGGTTGAGGTTGAAGCCGACCTGCACTTCGGTTTCGCCGCGGCGATAGGGTCGGATGTAGCCGCCCAGATTGACCTGGTAGCCGTCGTTGTCGGCCACGTGCTCGCCGTCGTAGTGGCTGTAGCTGGCGTCGCCGTAGAGGCCCGAATAGCCGTCGTCATACGACAGGCTGACCCCGCCGCCGGTGCGCATCACCTTGCCCCAGCGCTGGCCGGTGACCGGGTCGCGGGCGCCGGCATAGGCCACCACGCTGTCGGTGACCGGGCGACGCTCGATCCAGGCCTTGCCCTGGCCATTGGCGCCCAGGCGCGGCGAGAAGGTGACGCCGCCGGCCACGTCGACATCGCCAAAACCGATCGGCGTCGTGCCGATGTCGGCCTTCAGCGGACCGGCTTCCATGGCCAGGTTCACCGCCGCGCCCGAGGCGCTCTGCGGCGAGGCGGCGCGATAGACAGGCGCGAACTCGCCGACGATGGCGCGGGCGTTGACGATCTGGTTGCCGCCATAGCGCTGCTCGGCCGAGCCCGAGGGCGTGCCGCCGTCGATGCTGACCGGCGAGATCGAGGCGGTGAACCGCACTTCGCCCAGGTTGGCGGATGCGGAGGCGGTGGCCGACAGCTCGTGCAGCCGTCCAAGGCCCGCCTCGCCCGAGCGAGTGCGGATCTGGGCCGAGCCGGCGACCTGCGCGGCGGTGCGGGCGGTGATCTCGGCGATCTGGCGGTCGATGTCGCCGACCACGGGATCGCGGGCGGCCGGAGCGACGAAGGGATTGCCCGGCGCGGGCGCGACGGTGCTGGTCGGGCGCGGCGAGGCCGCCTCGCCCGCGCGGCCGTTGCGGCCGGTGAAGGGGAAGGCCAGGCCCGCGAAGTTGCGCTCGCCGTTGGTCGAATAGGTGGGCGCGGACGCAGGCGCCGCCGGGGTCAGCACGCCCGCCAGCTGGTCGCCGCCCGAGGCGACGTCGACGCCCATCAGCGGCGCGGCGGCGGCCGAACCCATCAGGTCGTAGCGGCTGGCCGCCACCGGCAGCACCGGCGAGGCGCGGGCCGGAACGCCGCCGCTGGTGAAGGGGTTGGGGCCCAGCCCCCCGCCCGGCGTCGCGTTGGAGCCGCCCGGCGCCAACACCGCGTCGAGGCCCGAGCCGAAGGTCGGGCGGCGCTCGCGCAAGGCCCGAGCGGCGCGCAGGGCTTCCAGGGCGCCGCGCTCGTTCCCGGCCTGCCGCTCGACCCGGGCCGAGGCCAGATAGAGATCGGCGTCGCGCGGCGAGGCGGCGATGGCCTGGGCCAGGGTGCGGCGGGCGCCGGCCAGGTCGCCCCGGCCGGCCGAGGCGTCGGCCAGGCCGATCAGGGCCTCCTTGTCGCCCGGCTTGGCCCGCAGCAGCACGCCGTAGGCCTGGGCGGCCTCGTCGTACATCCGGCCGTCGACATAGACGCGGCCCAGCGGGGCCAGCAGGCGGGTGTTCTTGGGGGCCACGGCGAAGGCGGCCGACAGCACGTCGAACGCGCTGGCCAAGTCGCCGGACGCGCGCAGGCGGTCGGCCCGCTCGGCGCCCAGGGTGGCGGTCAGGTCGGCGACGGCGCGGGAGCCCTCGGGCGCGTTTCCGGCGCGGGTGGCGGCCTGGCGGATGATGGCGGCGGCCTCGGCGTCGCGGCCAGCCTTGGCCAGCACCGCGACCATGCCGTCATAGCTGGTCGGCGTCTCGGTGACGCCCTCGACCAGGGTGCGCTGGGCGATCGAGAGCGCGGTCTGGCGGTCGCCGAGGTCGTAGAGGGCCGAGGCCAGCCGGCCCTCGGCGTCGACCGACAGGCCCGGACGGGCCGCGAGCGCCCGCAGCGTGGCGACGCCCCCGCCCTCGCGGGCCTGGTCGATGGCCGCGTCGATCTCCAGCCGGCCGCGCAGGGCCGTCATCTCCGGCGTCATCCGCCCGACCGGCGCGCGGTTCAGCTGGGCCAAGGCCTCGGCGGGCCGCCCCTGCTGGTCGGCGAAGACGGCCGAGGCGTGGATCTGCTCCAGCGAGGTTCCGGTCGCGACCTGGGACATCAGCCCCTCGGCGGCCTGGGCCTCGCCTTGCCCGGCCAGGAATCGGGCGAAGTCGAGCCGCACCCAGGGATCGCTCGGCGCCGACGCCAGGGCGCTCTCGAAGGCGGCGTTGGCGCCCGACAGGTCGCCGTTGGCCCACAGCTGGTTGGCGCGCTCGTGGTCGATGCGGCCGCGCAGCACGTTCTGGCCGCTGGCGTCGGGGGCCAGGGCCGGCGAAGCGGCGGCGACGGTCTCGGCCTCGGCGGTGCGGCCCTGGTCGAGCAGCACCTGGACCAGCCCCTGCTGGGCCTCGGCCTGGGTCGGGGCGGCGGCCAGGATCTGGCGATAGACGCTCTCGGCCTCGGCGGCCTTGCCCTGCCGGCGCAGCGACTCGGCCAGCAGGTTCGAGGCCAGCAGGCGGTCGGGATAGGTCTGGGCGGTCAGCGGCCGCAGGGTCTGCTCGGCCTTGGCCGCTTGGCCCTGGTCGAGCGCCGCCTGGGCGGTCTGCAGGCCGGAATAGAAGCGGGCGCTGGTCAGGGCTTCCTTCCAGCGGCCAGCGCTGGCGGGGCTGGCGCGGCCGGCCCGGGTCAAAAGGTCGGCGGCCTCGGTGAACTGCTGGGCCTGAAGGCGCACCAGGCCAAGCCCGCCCAGGGCGTCGGCGTCGCCCGCCCGTCGCGCCAGGGCCGCCTGGAAGCGGCGCTCGGCCTCGGCGGCGTCGCCGGCCTGCAGGGCCTGGAAGCCCTTGGCCCGGTCGCCGGCCGACGGATCGACGGGCGCGGCCGCGCTGGCCTTGGGGGCGGTCCTGGCGGCGGCCAGCTTGCGCGAGATCTCCGCGTCGTTGGGACGGGCCGCCAGGTAGTCGCCGAACAGGTCGGCGTTGCGCGGGCTGTCGTCCATCCAGGTCAGGGCCTGGCGCCAGGCGCTGGCGGCCTTGCCCGACACCGCGCCGCCGCCGCCCGCCAGGCGGGCCAGCAGGGCCACGCCCTCGCGGCGGCTGCCTTCGCGATAGGTCAGGGCCTGGCCCAGGGCCAGCTGCACGTTCTGGTCGCCGGGCTTGCGGGCGGCCAGGGCGCGCAGGCC
>NZ_JBFTJR010000073.1:0-22393 GCF_056395525.1 Caulobacter sp. 10L414 | reverse complement strand
ACCGGCGATGACGCAGGTGGAGGCGGCTTGGCGGGGCCTGGCCCTGCGGCCCTGGTCGCCGGCCCACCTGAGGGCCAGGACGGCGGGCGGCGATGCGCGGCTGTCGTGGATCCGGCGCTCGGCCGCCGACGGCGACGGCTGGGAGGCCGAGGCGCCGGCGGCGGGAACGGGCGAGGCCTGGCGGGTGGAGATCCTGGACGGGGCGACGGTGGTGCGGACGGTCGAAACCCCGGCGCGGGCGTTCGTGTGGACGGCGGCCATGCGGGCGGCCGACCTGCCGGGCGGACCGTCGGGCGCGCTGTCGGCCAGGGTGGCGCAGGGGGCGGCCGACTGGGGCTGGGGCGCGGCTGCGACGATCTCGCTGTGATATTAATGCAACATTTGGCTTGCGCCCGGCGCGGAACCGCCTAATTGAGGGGCTTCGGCATTTCCGTACTTCCTTGAGGGCCTTCCTTGGCGCGCGACCCCTATCTGGAGCTTGGCGTTTCCCGCGGCGCGAGCGCGGACGAGATCCGCAAGGCTTTCCGCAAGCTGGCCAAGCAATACCACCCCGACACCAATCCCGGGGACAAGAAGGCCGAGGACAAGTTCAAGCAGGTCAGCGCCGCCTTCGACATCCTCGGCGACGCCGAGAAGAAGAAGAAGTTCGACGCCGGTGAGATCGACGCCGACGGCCGCGAGACCATGCGCGGCTTCGGCGGCGGCCAGGGTCCGTTCGGCGGCGGCTTCAACCGGGGCGGCTTCGGGCGCGGCGGCAGCAGCGGCGAGGGGCCGGAGATCGACCTCAACGACCTGTTCGGCGACATCCTGGGCCGCAATCGCGGGGCCGGCGGCGGCGGCGGCGGGTTCGGCGGCGGCTTCTCGGCCAAGGGCGCGGACGTGCGCGCGCGGCTCGACATCGACCTGGAAGAGTCAATCAAGGGCGGCAAGAAGCGCGTGGCCTTCTCGGACGGGCGCACGATCGACGTGACCATCCCGGCCGGCGCCCAGGAAGGCCAGACCCTGCGCCTGAAGGGCCAGGGCAGCCCGGGCCGCGGCGGGAACGGCGATGCTCTGATCGAGCTGGCGGTCAAGCCGCACCCGATCTATCGCAAGGAAGGCGAGCACCTGGTCATGGACCTGCCGGTCAGCGTTCCCGACGCGGTGCTGGGCGGCAAGGTCGAGGCCCCCACGCCCGACGGCCCGGTCAATGTGACGGTGCCCAAGGGCGCCAACAGCGGCAGCAAGCTGCGGCTGAAGGGCCGGGGCCTGGCCGACGCCAAGGGCCACCGCGGCGACCTCTACGCCCGCCTGATCGTCACCCTGCCCGAGACCATCGACGAGGACCTGGAGAAGTTCGCCCAGGCCTGGCGCGAGCAGAAGCCCTACACCCCCAAGCGGCGGTAGGGGCGGGCGAGCTTCAGTCGACGGTCGTCTTCAAATCCRTTCTTCCCCGCGAAGGCGGGGAAAACGGCAGGATCGCTGAGACAGTCCCCCGGGGCGGGGTCACCCCCTCTTAACCATGCCTGGTCAGGTCTGGTTAAGACCTGGCGACCAGATTGCGCGGTGTTTCCAGAAGGGAAGTCGTCGTGCAGGTTTCCGCAACCAACGCCGCCGTCCGCTACGCCCCGCCGCGCCCGGCCGGTTCGGGCGAGGCCGCCGCGGCGATCGTCGACCTGACGCAGCTGGCCGTGGCGCAGACCAACGCCAAGGCGACCCAGGCGGCCGGCGCGGCCCTGGCCCAGGCCACCGGCGAACTGACCGGCGTGCTGGTCGACATCTCGGCCTGATTTCGAAGGCCATGAGCGCGGGCGAACCGCGCGAAGGGACGCCGCGATAGCGGGCGCCCCCTGATCCTCCCTCTTCATCCAGACCATCGCCGGTTGCCTGTCGCGCCGGCGACATGAAAGCTCGCCAGGGTCGATCCTGGAGGGCAGCGCATGGGTTTTCTCGGCATCGTCCTGGCGCTGGCCCTGCTGGTGGGCCTGGCCTATCGGGGCTGGAGCGTGCTGCTGCTGGCGCCGGCGGCGGCGCTGGTGGCGGCCGGATTTTCGGGCGAGCCTCTGCTGGCCAGCCTGACCCAGAGGTTCATGCCCGGGGCGGCGGGCTTCCTGGCGCAGTTCTTTCCGCTGTTCCTGCTGGGCGCGCTGTTCGGCAAGCTGATGGACGACAGCGGCTCGGTTTCGGCCATCGCCAGGATCATGACCCAGCGCCTGGGGGCGCGGCGGGCGGTGCTGGCCGTCGTGCTGGCCGGCGCCGTGGTCACCTATGGCGGGGTCAGCCTGTTCGTGGCGTTCTTCGTGCTGGTCCCGATGGCCAGGGCGGTGTTCCAGGCCGCCGACATTCCCCGACGCCTGATGCCGGCGACGCTGATCCTGGGCACGTCGACCTTCACCATGACCGCCCTGCCGGGCTCGCCGGCGATCCAGAACGCCATCCCGATGCCGTTCTTCGGCACCAGCCCCTATGCGGCGCCGGGCCTTGGGGTGCTGGCTGGAGCGGTGATGCTGGCCGGCGGCATGGCCTGGCTGTCCCACGCCCAGAGGCGGGCCCGCAAGGCCGGCGAGGGCTATGGCCGGACCGAGCGCGAAGCACTGGCGGCCGGCGATCCCGACGTGCGCGAACGGGCCGTGACGGCGCGCGACTTCGACACCGCCGAGCTGGAGCGCGGGGCCGCGGCGACCTCGGCGCCCGGCTTCCTGGCGGCGGTCGCGCCGCTGGCCGTGGTGATCGCCGTGAACCTTCTGATGTCGCTGGCGGTGCTGCCCAGGATCGACGCCTCGTTCCTGGTGGAGCCGCGCTGGGGCGGGGCGAGCCTGAGCGACGTGGCCGGCGTATGGTCGGTGGCCGCGGCCCTGGCGGCGGGAACGGCGGCGCTGGTGGGCATCCACTGGACACGGCTGTCGAACCTCAAGCGCAGCATGGACGCGGGGGCCAACGCCTCGGTGCTGCCGGCGCTGTCGGTGTGCAGCCTGGTGGGCTTCGGGGCGGTGATCGCGGGGCTGCCGGCCTTCGGCCTGGTGCGCGACGCGGTACTCGATCTGCCGGGCGGGCCGCTGGTGTCGCTGGCGGCGGCGACCAATGTGCTGGCGGCCCTGACCGGCTCGGCCTCGGGCGGGCTGACCATCGCCCTGGAGGCGCTGGGGCCGACCTATGTGGACCTGGCCGCGCGCCACGCGGTCGATCCGGCCCTGCTGCACCGGGTGGCGGTGATCGGCTCGGGCACGCTGGACATCCTGCCGCACAACGGGGCGGTGGTCAGCCTGCTGGCCCTGTGCGGCTGCGGCCACAAGGAGAGCTACGGCGACATCGTGATGGTGGGCATCGTCCCGTCGATCGCGGCGCTGGCGGTGGTGATCGCGGCCGGGACGATGCTGGGGGCGTGCTAGGTCTACTTGCTCAATGTTCGTCATCCCGGCCGGAGCGCGTAGCGCGGAGAGCCGGGACCCAGGGGCGGGCGGCAGTGCGGCGGCCCCTGGGTCCCGGATAGCCGCTGCGCGGCTTCCGGGATGACGAGGTTTGTAGCGGCTACGCCCCGACCAGCTGCTCGCGCGCGGCCCTGGCGGCGGCGACCATGTTGGCGAGCGCCGGTTCGACTTCCTCCCATTTGCGGGTCTTCAGGCCGCAGTCGGGATTGACCCACAGCTGGGCGGGCGACAGGCGCGCGCCGGCCTTGGCCAGCAGGTCGAGCATTTCGCCCGAGCCGGGGCTGCGCGGGGCGTGGATGTCGTAGACGCCCGGGCCGATCTGGGCCGGGTAGGCGTAGGCCTCGAAGGCGTCGAGCAGCTCCATCTTCGAGCGCGCGGTCTCGATGGAGATGACGTCGGCGTCCATGGCGCCGATGGCGGCGATGATGTCGTTGAACTCCGAGTAGCACATGTGGGTGTGGACCTGGGTCTCGTCGCGCACGCCGCTGGCGGCGAGGCGGAAGGCCTCGACGGCCCAGGCCAGATAGGCGTCCCAGTCGCCGCGGCGCAGCGGCAGGCCCTCGCGCAGGGCGGCCTCGTCGATCTGGATGATCGCGGCGCC
Organism: Caulobacter sp. 10L414; assembly: GCF_056395525.1. Taxonomy (NCBI): domain Bacteria; kingdom Pseudomonadati; phylum Pseudomonadota; class Alphaproteobacteria; order Caulobacterales; family Caulobacteraceae; genus Caulobacter; species Caulobacter sp. 10L414. The sequence continues at coordinate 18,385 of NZ_JBFTJR010000073.1, read as the reverse complement.
GGCGGCTTCGAGGTCGACGACCTCGTCGCGGACGGCGAGCGCGATCTGGCGGCAGGTTTGCCCGCGCGGGATGTCGTCGCGCACGAACGACCACTGCAGGATGGTGACCGGGCCGGTCAGCATGCCCTTCATCGGCTTGTCGGTGAGGGATTGGGCGTAGGCCCACCATTCCACCGTCATCGGCGCCGGGCGCGAGACGTCGCCGTAGAGGATCGGCGGGCGCACGCAGCGCGAGCCGTAGGACTGCACCCAGGCGTGCTTGGTGAAGGCGAAACCGTTCAGCCGCTCGCCGAAGTACTGGACCATGTCGTTGCGCTCGAACTCGCCGTGGACCAGCACGTCGAGGCCGATCTCGTGCTGCCAGGCCACCGCGCGGGCGGTCTCGGCGCGCAGGAAGTGGGCGTAGTCGGCGTCGGCCAGCTGGCCCTTGGCGTGGGCGGCGCGGGCCTGGCGGACGGCGGCGGTCTGCGGGAACGAGCCGATGGTGGTGGTCGGCAGGGGCGGTAGGCCGAGCCGGGCCTGCTGCAGCACGATGCGCTGCTCGAACGGCGTGGCGCGGGTCGTGTCGCGGTCCGTGACGGCGGCGGCGCGGGCCTGGACGGCGGCGTCGTGGATGCGCGGCGAGGTCTTGCGCGAGGCGACGGCGGCGGCGGCCGCGTCGAGCTCGGGGCGGACGGCGGCGCGGCCCTGGTTGAGGGCCTTGGCCAGGATGGCCAGCTCTTCCAGCTTCTGCACGGCGAAGGCCAGCCACTGGCTGACCTCGGGGTCGAGATCGGTCTCGATGGCCAGGTCCAGCGGGGTGTGCAGTAGCGAGCAGGACGGGGCCAGGATCACCCGGTCGGGGCCGCGGGCGGCGACGATCGGCTCGACCCTGTCAAGGATGGCCGTCAGGTCGGCGCGCCAGACATTGCGGCCGTCGACGACGCCCAGTTCCAGCACCAGGCTGTCGCGGGCGAGGGCGACGACGGCGTCGAGGTCCTGCGGCGCACGCACCAGGTCCAGGTGCAGGCCGTCGACGGGCAGGTTGGCGGCGGTGGCGAGGTTGTCGCCATAGGTCCCGAAATAGCCGGCCAGCAGGATGCGGATGCGCGGAGCGGCGTGGGTCAGGGCGCCGTAGGCGCGGCGGATCTCGGCGCGCTCGAAGTCGGTGAGGTCGAGCGCCAGGCACGGCTCGTCGATCTGCACCCAGTCAGCGCCGGCCACGGCCAGGCGCTGCAGCAGCTCGGCGTAGACGGGCAGCAGGGCCGAAAGCAGCGACAGCGGCTGGAAGTCCCCATTCGAGTTGGGGTCCTTGCTTTTCGCCAGCTTGAGGAAGGTGACGGGGCCCAGGATCACCGGGCGGGTGAAGACGCCCTGCGCCTTGGCCTCGAGGAAGTCGTCGACGACCTGGGTCGAGGTCAGGGCGAAGGCCTGGCCGGGCGACAGTTCGGGCGCGAGATAGTGGTAGTTGGTGTCGAACCACTTGGTCATCTCGAGCGCCGGCAGGCCGGTGGCGGCGGTCTCGTGAGCGCAGCCGTGGTCGCAGACCTGACGACCCTGGGTTCCGCGCGCCATGGCGAAGTAGAGCGGCAGGTCCACGGGGCCGCCGGTCCAGCCGTAGGCGGCCGGGATCGCGCCGACCATGACGGCGGTGTCGAGCACGTGGTCATAGAGCGAGAAGTCGTTGCTGGGCACGTGGTCGACGCCAAGGTGGGCCTGGCGGCGCCAGGCCAGGGCGCGCAGCGTGGCGGCCTCGCGCTGCAGCTCGGCGGCGCCGAGGCGTCCGGCCCAGTGGGCTTCGAGTGCGGTCTTCAGGCGGCGCTGGGGGCCGATGCGGGGAAAGCCGAGGGCGGCGACGGTGACGGTCATTTCTAAGCCTCTGTCTCGATGGTGACGGAGGCTGGACGGGACGCAGGCGCGGGCGCGCGAACGGGCTGGCCGACCCGCGCCTGAACACGCGACCAGACCGGGCACCCCGCCGGAGGACGTTATCTGTCGAGGCAGGTCTCCTGGCTCGCGGGTCAACGCCGCCGTCCTGGCCTTCCCGGCGCCCCACCGAATCGAGTTCGGGGCGCCAGTGACACGTATCGGACGGCCGCTCGCCGCTTACAGTTGCGGGGGCAGCGCCGGTTTTACACCGGCTTCCCTCTTAGCTTTGGGCGCGAAACGCCCGCAGACCACGACCCCCTTATCAAGCCCGGGGTCGCGTGCTTTGTCAATAAGGACATAAAGATATCTTTATGTGATCTCCGATTGCGCCGGAGCGTGGCCTTGGCCCGTGACAGGACGTCGCACACCGTTCATAAACCCCGCGTTCAGTCTCCATTCAGCCGCATGCGGCTAAACCGGACGCCATGAAGCCGATCCGAGCCATACTCGCCGCAGCCGCCATCGTCGCCGCCCTCCCGGGCGCGGCTCTGGCCCAGCGCGGCCCTGACTCCCTGGGCGCCGACTGGCGGGCCCGGCAGGACCAGGCGCGCGGCGGCGTTCAGTCGGGCCGGCTGGTGCCGCTGAGCGTGGTCATCGACCGCATCGCGCGCCGCACCCCCGGTCGCCTGCTCGACGCGGGCCTGGAGGGGCGCAACTATCGCATCCGCTGGGCGACGACCGACGGCCGACGCATCGACTTCATCGTCGACGCCGAGAGCGGCCAGATCCTCAGCGGGGGCTAAGGAGTTCCTAGGTTAACATGCGCATCCTGCTCGTCGAAGACGAACCCGATCTGTCGCGCCAGCTGAAGCTGGCCCTGGCCGACGCCGGCTACGCCGTCGACCACGCCGCCGACGGCGAGGAGGCCCAGTTCCTGGGCGAGACCGAGCCCTACGACGCGGTCGTYCTCGACCTGGGTTTGCCCAAGGTGGACGGGGTGTCGGTGCTGGAGCGCTGGCGGCGCGGCAACATCGCCACGCCGGTGTTGATCCTGACCGCGCGCGGCGACTGGAGCGACAAGGTCGCCGGCTTCGACGCGGGCGCCGACGACTACCTGACCAAGCCCTTCCACACCGAGGAACTGCTGGCGCGCCTGCGGGCGCTGCTGCGGCGCTCGGCCGGCCACGCCGCGCCCAGCCTGACCTGCGGCGGCCTGCGCCTGGATCCGCGCGCGGCGCGGGCCAGCGTCAACGGCGAGCCGCTGCGCCTGACCTCGCTGGAATACCGCCTGCTGCACTACATGATGATGCACCAGGGCCGGGTGATCGGCCGCACCGAGCTGGTCGAGCACCTGTACGACCAGGACTTCGACCGCGACAGCAACACCATCGAGGTGTTCATCGGCCGCCTGCGCAAGAAGCTGGGCGCCGACCGCATCGAGACGGTGCGCGGCCTGGGCTACCGGCTGACCCCGCTGGAAGGCGAGACGGCCGGGTGATCCCGCGCGGCGGCGCCTGATGCTGCTCGACTTCCGCAAGCGCTCGCTCGTCCGGCGGCTGGTGCTGCTGGCGGCCATCTGGACGCTGATCGTGCTGCTGGCGGCCGGGGCCTTCCTGACCGCCCAGTTCCGCGACGCGGCCATCCGCCGGTTCGACCAGTCGCTGGCGGTGCTGACCGACGACCTCTACGCCGGCTCGGCGGTGGAGGACGGGGTGCTGAAGGCGCCGTTCCTGACCGACATCCGCGCCACCCGGGCCTATTCGGGCCGCTACTGGACGATCTTCGCCCAGAAGAACGGCGCGCTGAAGGCCGTCGAGCGCTCGCGTTCGCTGTTCGACAGCGACCTGATGCTGTCGACGGCCCAGGTCGACCGGCTGACCGCCGACCCGGGCAAGACCCAGTACTTCGACATGCACGGCCCGCAGGACAAGCCGCTGCGGGCGGCGGCGATCCTGGCGCGCCTGCCCAACTATCCCGATCCGGTGGTGTTCATCGCCGCCGAGGACCGCTCGCCGATCGACGCCGACGCCGACCGTTTCGGCCGGATCACGATCTTCGCCCTGCTGCTGCTGGGCGCGGGCCTGATCCTGGCCATCGTCGTGCAGGTGCGGTTCGGCCTGCAGCCGATCTTCCGCCTGCGCCGCGAGATCGCCGACGTGCGGCGCGGCAAGGCCGAGCGGCTGGCCGGACCCTATCCGGTGGAGCTGGAGCCGCTGGCCGGCGAACTGAACGGCCTCCTGGCCCACAACCAGGAAGTGGTCGAGCGCCAGCGCACCCACGTGGGCAACCTGGCCCATGCGCTGAAGACGCCGCTGTCGGTGATGCTGACCGAGGCCAGCCAGCAGGGCGGGTCGCTGGCCGACGTCGTCGAGCGCCAGGCCCAGACCATGCGCGAGCAGGTCGACCACCACCTGCGCCGGGCGCGGGCGGCGGCGCGCTCGCAGACCAGCGGCGAGCGCACGCCGGTGGAGCCGATCCTCGACGAACTGGCCGTGACGCTGGAGCGCATCTTCCAGGACAAGTCCGACGGCCGGGGCGTGGAGATCGACTGGCGCTGCCCCGAGGACCTGTGCTTCCAGGGCGAGCGGCAGGACTTCATGGAACTGGCCGGCAACGTCATGGAAAACGCCGGCAAGTGGTCGAAGGCCAAGATCCGCGCCGAGGCCAAGGCCGACGGCGAGGGCAAGATGCTGCTGATCGTCGACGACGATGGTCCGGGCATTCCGCCCGAGCAGCGGGCCGATGCGCTCAAGCGCGGCCAGCGGATGGACGAGCACACGCCGGGCACGGGCCTTGGCCTGTCGATCGTCGACGAACTGGCCCGGGCCTATGGCGGTTCGGTGCGGCTGGACGATTCGCCCCTGGGCGGCCTTAGGGTGGTGCTGTCGCTGCCGCGGGCCGAGGGTTAACGCTACCGGGCGCCATCTTTCGGCGAGCGCGCTGTCGCACAGGTGGAGTTTGCGGCCCCGCGACCATTCGTCCGGCCTTCCTGCGTTGAAAAAGCAGCGGTTTCGGAAAGTTTTAACCTCGTCCGCAACATGGTTGACGCTGCCAGGACACCCCCCAGTTCCCGGCGGAGATCCATGGCCGCACTCGCCGCGCAAAAACTGCAGATCATCAGGACGCTGGTCGAGACCGCGCCCGATGCGGCTCTGCGCAGTCTGGAGCTGGCCCTGGCCAACGCCACGGGCGGAGCGCTGGCCACCGTGCGGGCCATCGTCGAGGACGAGACGGCCGACCGCTACGTCCGCAACACCATCCTTTCGCCGATCGCGCCGCTGTGCCAGCCGCGCGGGGCCGACCTGCCGCAGTTTCCGCGCCGGGCGCTGGCCCTGCTGTGGATCGCCCTGAAGGCCGAGGCCCCGCGCCAGGTCGCCGAGGGCGCGGCGCGCTGCAATCCCTGGGACCTCGACAACGGCGCGCCCGACGTCTTCAACCAGCTGTGCAAGATCGCCGCGCGCGGCCTGCGCCAGCCGACCCGGCCCGAGTTCGAGGCGGTGGGCCAGATCTGCGACGCGGCGGAACTGGCCGACTATCTGGATCTGTCGGTGATCGTCCGCAACGCGCTGCCGCGGCTGTCGGAGTGGGTCAGCCGGATGAACGGCGAGCGGGCGGCCTCGGCGCGCCTGGCCTATCGCGACGCCTGCGCCATCAGCAGCGACGCCGGCCCGCGGATGTTCGAGATGCTGGCCGCCCACCTGCCCGAGCCCTGGCGGATCCTGCGGGTGATCTCGGCGGTGATGGACCGTCCCAACGACCGCTATCTGGCCTCGTCCGAGGTCAAGGCCTTCGGCGAGCGCATGCTGGCCGATATCGAGGCCAGCATCGAGCAGGTGCGCGGCTTCGACCTTTCCGGCGGCGCCGGCGCCGGGCGCGAGGCCGCCGCCAGCGCCCAGCGCATCGCCAACCAGCTGACCGAGTTCGAGCAGGCCGTCGACGTGGCCAAGGACGGCCCGTGGGGCAAGCGTCTGGCCAAGTTCAAGCAGTCGGCGGCCCAGGCGGCCGAGACGCGGATGAACGCGGCCGACAAGGAGCTGGCCCTGGCCCTGCCGTCGCGGCCGATCTCGATGATGGGCAAGATGGGCGGCGGCAAGGGCGTGCCCAAGCTGGACGCGGCTCCGGACGAGACGCTGGTGCGGCGCGCCGCGGCGGCGCTGGCCTTCATCGAGGACCTGCGTCCCTGCGCGGCCCAGGCCGGCTATGGCGCGACGCGGACCAAGGCCCTGGAAAAGCTGAACCAGCGCCTGGATCAGTACATCGAGGACTGTCTGCACGTGGCCCGCACGGCCGAGGGCGGCGACCCCCAGATCGCCCGGGCCTATCTCGACATCGCCGCCGGCTACATCGTCCATACCCGCGACGAGAAGACCGCCGAGATCGTCCGTCGCCGCGCCGTCGCGGCGATGGCGGCGTAGGTCCATAGAGTTTTTCAGGACGGCCCCATCCTCGTGCATGCCCGCGAAGGCGGGCGCTGACGGTCAGGGTCTGGACTCGATCGACCCGCCCATGATCGAGCATTCTCAATCGCTTATGATCCTGTCATCCCGGCCGTAGCGAAGCGGAGCGCCGGGATCTCCCACCGTTCCGAAGCTGCAGACGTTGGAGATCCCGGCTCTACGGACCGCTGACGCGCTCCTTCGGCCGGGATGACAAATCTCTTGGAGCTTGCAACCGGGTACGAACCCTAGGGGTGGGCGATCCCTCGACCGCTCGCTCAATCTGCTTCCTTAAGAGCGTTTTTTCACTGACGGGCGGCCGCTTCTCCGGCTAACAGCGGTCTCATGATCGGTTTCTGGATCGCAGCCGCGGGTCTGTCCGCCGCCGTCGCCGCCCTGGTGCTGCGGGGCGCGGCGCGTGGTCTTGCGTCCGCCGGGGACGATCCTGCACTGGCCGTGCATCGCCGCCAGTTGTCGGAGATCGACGAACTGGCCGAACGGGGCCTGCTGGCGCAGGGCGAGCTGAAGGCCGCCCGCGCCGAGGCGGCCCGTCGCCTGCTGGCCGCCGCCGACCAGGGCGCGGCCTGGCCCAAGGAGGGGCTGGGCCCCCGTCGCGTGGTGGTGGCCGCCGCGGCCGTCGCTCCGCTGCTGGCGCTGGGTCTCTATGTCGCCGTCGGGGCGCCGGGCGCGCCCGACCAGCCGTTCGAGAAGCGGGTGGCCGAGTGGCGGGCCGGGGACGCGGCCCTGCTGGATCCGCCGCGCATCGTGGCGATCCTCGAGCACGTCGCCAGGACCGAGCCGAACAATGTCGAGCTCCAGCGCAACCTGGCGATCGCCCGCATGGCGAGCGGCGACGCCGTCGGCTCGGCCGAGGCCCTGCGCAAGGCCGTGCGCCTGGCCCCGCAGCGGGCCGAGCTGTGGACCGCGCTCGGCGAGGCCTTCGTCACCAGCGAGGAGGGCCAGGTGGGCGCCGACGCCCGCACGGCCTTCACCGAGGCGCTGAAGCGCGACCCGAAAAATCTGTCGGCCCGCTATCACCTGGCCAAGGGCGACATCGCCGACGGCCGGGTCGAGACGGGCCTGTCGGCCTGGCGCGCCGTGCTGGCGGATCTGCCGGCCGAGGATCCGCGCCGGCCGGTGCTGGCCGCCGAGATCGACCGCACCGCCAAGGCCGGGCGCCTGGTCGACGCTGTCGCCCAACAGCAGGCCGCCGCCGGCGAGGTCACCCCCGAGATGATCCAGGGCATGGTCGAGGGCCTGGCCCAGCGCCTGGCCGCCGCGCCCGACGATCCCGAGGGCTGGGTGCGCCTGGTGCGGGCCTACGCCGTGCTGGGCGATGTCGCGAGCCGCGACGCGGCCCTGAAGGACGCCTCCGAGCGCTTCAAGGACCAGCCTCGGGTGCTGGCCGCCCTGCGCCAGGCCGCCGACACGGCTCCCCAGAACCCGAGCGCCCCCAGGTCCAACGCCCGATGAGCCTGCTTCCCAAGTCCCGCAAGGCGCGCCGGCGCCTGACCATCCTTTTGGCGATCGCGCCGGTGGCCGCGCTGGCGGTGGGCCTGGCGCTATACGGCATGCGGGACTCGATCTCGCTGTTCTACACCCCCGCCCAGGCCCAGGAGGCCAAGGTGCCGGCCGGCCGCAAGGTGCAGCTCGGCGGCCTGGTGCAGGCGGGCAGCGTGGTCAAGCATCCCGACGGCCTGGTGGAGTTCGTCGTCGCCGATCAGAAGGCGACCAGCCAGGTGCGCTACCAGGGCGACCTGCCCGACCTGTTCCGCGAGGGGCAGGGGATCGTCGCCACCGGCGCCTTCGACGAGGGCGGCGTGTTCGTCGCCAAGCAGGTGCTGGCCAAGCACGACGAGCGCTACATGCCGCGCGAGGTGGCGAAAGCCATCAAGGAGCAAGGCGAGTGGCGCGGCGAAGGCGCCCCGCCGCCGTCCTATGGTGCGGAGAAGACCGCCAGATGATCGTCGAGTTCGGCGCCTTCGCGCTGGTTCTGGCCCTGGCCCTGTCGGTCGCCCAGACGGGTCTTTCCGCCGCCGGGGCGTGGCGGCGTTCGGGCGTGCTGGCCGGCGCGGGACGCGGCGCGGCGCTGGGCGCCTTCGCGGCGCTGGCCTGCGCCTTCGCGGCCCTGATCTACGCCTTCGTGGGCTCGGATTTCTCGGTGGCCAACGTGGCCGCCAACTCGCACACCGCCAAGCCGCTGCTCTACAAGGTGGCCGGCGCCTGGGGCAGCCACGAGGGCTCGATGCTGCTGTGGTGCCTGGTTCTGACCGGCTATGGCGCGGCCGTGGCGGTGTTCGGCGAGCGCCTGCCGCCGCGCCTGCGGGCCTGGGCCGTGGCCGTGCAGGGCGCCCTGGGCGTGCTGTTCCTGGCCTACACCGTCTTCGCCTCGAACCCGCTGACCCGCCTGGCCGACCCGCCGGTGGAGGGCCGCTCGCTCAATCCGCTGCTGCAGGACTGGGCGCTGGCCGTGCACCCGCCGTTCCTCTACGCCGGCTATGTGGGTTTCTCGGTGGTGTTCTCGTTCGCGGTCGCCGCCCTGATCGAGGGCAAGGTCGATGCGGCCTTCGCGCGCTGGGTGCGGCCCTGGACCCTGGCCGCCTGGAGCCTGCTGACCATCGGCATCACCCTGGGCGCCTTCTGGGCCTATTACGAGCTGGGCTGGGGCGGCTGGTGGTTCTGGGATCCCGTCGAGAACGCCAGCTTCATGCCCTGGCTGATCGGCGCGGCCCTGCTGCACTCGGCCATCGTGCTGGAAAAGCGCGGCGCCCTGCCGGGCTGGACGGTGTTCCTGGCCCTGGCGGCCTTCGGCTTCTCGATGCTGGGCGCGTTCCTGGTGCGCTCGGGCGTGCTGACCAGCGTGCACGCCTTCGCGGTCGACCCGACGCGCGGGGTGCTGCTGCTCACCATCATGGGGATCGCCGCGGGCTTCGGCTTCCTGATGTTCGCCATCCGCGCGCCCAGCCTGAACGCCGGCGGCCTGTTCGCGCCGGTCAGCCGCGAGAGCGCGATCGTACTCAACAACATCATCCTGTCGGCGGCGACGGCGACGGTGCTCCTGGGCACCCTCTATCCGCTGATCCGCGAGGCCATGGACGGCGAAGCCGTGTCGGTGGGCCCGCCGTTCTTCAACCTGACCTTCACGCCGCTTCTGGTGCTGGCGCTGGCCATCCTGCCGGCCGGACCGCTGCTGGCCTGGAAGCGGGGCGACGCGCGCCTCGTCGTGCGCCGCCTGTGGCTGGCCCTGCTGGTCGCCGCGATCCTGGGCCTGGTCGCCTACGCCGTGGTGACGCCGCGCAAGGCGCTGGCCAGCCTGGGCCTCGTCTTGGGCTTCTGGCTGATCGGCGGGGCGCAGGCCGAGCTGGCTGAGCGGGTGAAGGCCTTCCGCGTCCCCTGGGCCGAGGTCCGCCGTCGGGCCGGCGGCCTGCCGCGCGGCGCCTGGGGCACGACGATCGCCCACGCGGGCCTTGGCCTCTTCGTGCTGGGCGCCAGCTTCGAGACCGCCTGGAGGGTGGAGAGCGCCCAGGCGCTGTCGGTCGGCGGCCGGATCGAACTGGGCGGCTATGTGCTGACCCTGACCGACGTCGGCACGCTGGAAGGTCCCAACTACCTGGCCGAACGCGGGATCGTGCGGATCGAGAAGCAGGGCGGGGGCCTGGTGTGCACGGCCCAGCCCGAGCGGCGGTTCTTCCCCACCGGCGGCCAGACGACCTCGGAGGTGGCGCTGTGCCCGCGCGGCCTGGACGACCTCTACGTGGTGATCGGCGAGCGCCGGGCGGGCGCGAACGGCCAGCCGGCCTGGCTGGTGCGGGCCTACGTCAATCCGTGGGTGCGGCTGATCTTCCTGGGGCCGCTGATCATGGCCCTGGGCGGGGCGGTCTCGCTGTCGGACCGGCGGCTGCGCATGGGCGTCGCCAGGAAAGCCAAGGGAGCGCAGGCGTGAAGGCCCTTCGCTCCGTCGCCGTGGTTCTGGCCGCGCTGGCCTGCATGGCGGCCGCGTCGGACCCTTCCGAACGCCTGCCCGATCCCGCCCAGGAGGCCAGGGCGCGCGATCTGTTCAAGGAAGTGCGGTGCCTGGTCTGCCAGAACGAGTCCATCGACGATTCCGAGGCCGCCCTGGCCCACGACCTGCGTCTTCTGGTGCGCGACCAAGTGAAGCAGGGGCGGAGCGACGACGAGATCCGTGCGTTCCTGACGGAGCGCTACGGCGAGTTCGTGCTGCTGAAGCCGCCGTTCTCGCCCGGAAACGCGGTGCTTTGGCTTACGCCGCTGGCGGTTCTGCTGGCCGGCGGGGGGCTGATGGTCGCGCTGCTGCGGCGCCGGGCCAGCGCCGAAGCGGCGCCGGAGGCGCTGTCGGCGGAGGAAGAGGCGCGGTTGAAGGGGCTGCTCGCGGACGTCCAGGAGACGAATGACACGATTGCGCCCTGATGAGGCCGCAAGAAACGCCGCGAGGATGAAGGAAAGATAATCCTGGAGCCGTTGCACGATTTGCTGGTGCAACTAGGTTCTGTTCGAGAACCCGGCGCAGAGCGTCGTGGGTGAGGAAAGACGAAAGATGGCTGCTCGGAAGTCAGGATTCATTGTTGGCGCCGTCGCGGGTGCGGGCGTTGCTTGCGCCGCCCTGGCGGGCGTGGGCATGCGCATGGGACCGGCCGGCGCGGCCGAGCAGGAGCCGTCGCTGGTGCGGGCTTCGGCGACCAGCGCCCCGATGTTCGCGCCGCCGCCCGGCGCGCCGCTGTCCTTCGCCGACATCTTCGAGAAGGTCTCGCCGGCCGTCGTGCAGATCGACGTGACCTCGAAGGCCGACCCGAAGGCGCGCCTGCGGATCCCGGGCCTCGAGGGCCTGCCGTTCGACATCGTGCCGCGCGGCCAGAAGCCGGGCGAGGAAGGCGAGGAGGCCCAGGCCCCCAAGCAGCAGTCCTCGGGCTCGGGCTTCTTCATCTCGGCCGACGGCTACATCGTCACCAACAACCACGTGGTCGCCGACGCCGACACCGACGGCATCAACGTCGTCATGAAGGACGGCCGTGAGCTGAAGGCCACCATCGTCGGCCGCGACGAAAGCACCGATCTTGCGGTGATCAAGGTCACCGATCCCAAGGCCAAGGGCGCGGCGTTCCCGTATGTGAACTTCGAGAACCAGGCCCGTCCGCGCGTCGGCGACTGGGTGATCACCATCGGCAACCCGTTCGGCCTGGGCGGCACGGCCACGGCCGGCATCATCTCGGCCTATGGCCGCGACCTGGGCGACAACTCCTCGCAGTTCGTCGACTACATCCAGATCGACGCCCCCATCAACCGCGGCAACTCGGGCGGTCCGTCGTTCGACATCTACGGCCGGGTGATCGGCGTGAACACGGCGATCTTCTCGCCGACCGGCGGCTCGGTGGGCATCGGCTTTGCGATCCCGGCCGACGTGGCCGAGGCCACCGCCAAGCAGCTGATCAACGGCGGCAAGGTGGTGCGCGGCTATATCGGCGCCCAGATCCAGCCGTTCACCAGCGAGATGGCCGAGGCTCAGGGCCTGGCCGGGACCAAGGGCGCCATCGTCGCCGACCTGGTGCCGGGCGGTCCGGCCCAGCGCGGCGGCCTGATGCCCGAGGACGTGGTCACCAGCGTCAACGGCGTGGCGATCAAGAGCGGTTCGGAACTGACCCGCGAGGTGGCCAAGGCCCGTCCGGGCGAAGTCATCAAGCTGGCCGTGCTGCGCGGCGGCAAGCCCCGCACCGTCGAGATCCGTTCGGGCGTCCGCCCGACCGAGAAGGAACTGGCCGACAACGACAACGAGGGCGGTGAAAAGGCCGCTCCGGCCAAGCCCGACGCCCCCAAGGCCGAGGCGCTCGGCATGAGCCTGTCGCCGCTGGACGACGCCGGCCGCAAGGCCAACGGCATCGACGCCAGCATCAAGGGCCTGCTGATCGACAACGTGAAGGCCTCGTCCGACGCAGGCGAAAAGGGCCTGCGCAAGGGCGACGTGATCACCAGCGTCAACGGCGAGGTGGTCGCCACGGTGGCCGAGGTCAACGCCGCGGTCGAGACGGCCAAGAAACTGCAGCGTCCGAGCGTCAACCTGCGCATCGTCCGCGCCGGCCGCCCGACCATCGTGCCGCTGAAGATCGCGCCGTAAGCCGATCCTCCACGGACCGAAGATCGATCCCGCCCTGAGCCATCGGGGCGGGATTTTTCGTATGTGACCAAGGTTTAAGGTACGCTGCCTCGCAAAGCCGGTATCGAGCCGGCTACTATCGCGCCGGTTGGTCGAATCGGGAGAACGTGGGTCGTTTCTCCATCGGCGCACGAGGGGTTGGCTGATGCGTATTCTGATTATCGAGGACGATCTCGAGGCCGCCGGCGCCATGACCCACGGCCTGACCGAGGCCGGCTACCAGTGCGTCCACGCGCCCGACGGCGAGGCGGGCCTGGTCGAGGCCGGCAAGGGCGGCTTCGACGTGCTGATCGTCGACCGCATGATGCCCAAGAAGAACGGCGTCGAGGTGGTCTCGACCCTGCGCCGCGAGGGCGACCAGACGCCGGTGCTGTTCCTGTCGGCCCTGGGCGAGGTCACCGACCGCGTCGACGGCCTGAAGGCCGGCGCCGACGACTATCTGGTCAAGCCCTACGCCTTCCCCGAGCTGATCGCCCGCGTCGAGGCCCTGTCGCGCCGCCGCGAGACGGGCGCGGTGGCCACGACCCTCAAGGTCGGCGAGCTCGAGATGAACCTCATCAACCGCACCGTCCATCGCCAGGGCAAGGAGATCGACCTCCAGCCCCGCGAGTTCCAGCTGCTGGAATTCATGATGCGCCACGCCGGCCAGTCGGTGACCCGCACCATGCTGCTGGAGAAGGTGTGGGAGTACCACTTCGACCCGCAGACCAACGTCATCGACGTGCACATTTCCCGCCTGCGATCGAAGATCGACAAGGGCTTCGACCGGGCCATGCTGCAGACCGTGCGCGGGGCCGGCTACCGCCTCGATCCGTAGGCGGCCTGCCGGACCCGTGTTAGGCTGAGCGTCATGAACAAGCCGTCCAAGCCCATCCCGGACGACGAGGTCGGTGACGGCCTTGGCCCGATCCCCTCCGATGAGGAGATGGAGGCCTGGTTGGTGCGCAATCACGACGCCATCAACGAGTCGATCATCGAGGCGCGGCGTGAGTTGGCCGAGGGGAAGGGCGAGCCCTGGACCATGGATGACGTCATGGCCGAGGTGCGCGACATTCTCCGCAAGGAAGGCCGCTAGCGCGCGACATGGCCGGGGGCAGGATCGAACGCAGCCCTGACGCTCGGCGCGACGCTTTGCGATTGGCGCTGTGGATCGCTCGACAAGGCGGCGTCGATCGCGCCCAGGCGGTGTCCGATCGTCTGGAAGCGGCGCTGGTCTTGCTGGCGCGGCGTCCGCTGCTTGGTCGGCCAAGGCACGACTTCGAAAGCGACCCGCGATCCTTCTCCGTTCGGCCGTGGGTGATCGTTTATGACCCGCTGCCCGACGATGCGGGGATCCAGGTCCTTCGCATCCTCGACAGCCGCCAAGACACCGCCGCCCTGATGGGCAAGAAGAGCTAGAACCATGCGCCTGCCGCGCCTCGTCCGTTCCACGCCGTTCCGGCTGACCCTGCTGTTCCTGGCCCTGTTCGCGGCCGCGGCGACGGCCTTCCTCGGCTACATCTACATCGCCACCGCCGGCGAGGTGGACCGGCGCGCCGACGCCGAGATCACCCGCGAGATGGAGAGCCTGGAGGCGGCCTACCGCCAGGGCGGCATCAACGCCCTGAACCAGACCCTGGTCGAGCGTTCGATCGGCGAGCGGCCGTTCGTCTACTTTCTGGCCGACAAGACCGGCAAGAAGATCACCGGCTCGATCGAAGCCTCGCCGCTGGACGACTTCAACGGCGTCGGCCCCAGCTGGGACACCTTCACCCTGACCGAGACCGACCTGGACGGCGCGCCCGTGCGGCGGCCGGCCCGCGGCGTGCAGGAGCGCCTGGCGGGGGGCGAGATCCTGTTCGTCGGCGCCGACGTCGCCGAGTCCCAGGGCTATGTGATGAAGATCGTCCGGGCCCTGTGGGGCGCCGGCGCGCTGGTCATCATCCTGGGCCTGGCCGGCGGGGTGCTGATCAGCCGCAACGTCAGCCGCAGCATGCAGGGCCTGGTCGACGTGGTGAACGCCGTGCGCGGCGGCGACCTGCACGCCCGCGCCAAGATCCGCGGCGTGCGCGACGAGTACGACGAGCTGGCCGAGGGCCTGAACGACATGCTCGACCGCATCGAGCGGCTGATGGGCGGGCTGCGCCACGCCGGCGACGCCATCGCCCACGACCTGCGCAGTCCCCTGACCCGCCTGCGCGCCCGCATGGAGGTGGCCCTGATCGACGCCGAGAACGGCAAGGGCGATCCGGTGGCGGCGCTGGAGACGGCCCTGGCCGACGCCGACGGCGTGCTCAAGACCTTCAACGCCGTGCTCGCCATCGCCCGCCTGCAGGCCGCCGGCCAGGCGCCCGACCAGAAGCCGTTCGACGCCAGCGACCTGACCACCGACATGGCCGAGCTCTACGAGTTCTCGTGCGAGGACAAGGGGCTGGACTTCAAGGCCGAGGTGACCCCGGCCCTGTCCCTGCGCGGCAACCGCGAGTTCATCGCCCAGGCCCTGGCCAACCTGCTCGACAACGCCATCAAGTACACGCCGGAGGGCGGCGCGATCATGCTGCGCCTGCGCAGGCGCTCGTCGGGCGAACTCGAGTTCTCGGTCACCGACACCGGCCCCGGCGTGCCCGAGGAAGACCGCACCCGCGTGGTCCAGCGCTTCGTGCGCCTGGAGAACAGCCGCAGCGAGCCGGGGGCGGGTCTTGGCCTGTCGCTGGTGCAGGCGGTGGCCGCCTCGCACGGCGGCCGTCTGGAACTGGCCGAGGGGCCGGGCGAATACAACGGCATGGGCCCGGGCCTGCGCGTGGCCCTGGTGCTGCCGCGCGTCGAGTAGGGCGGACGCCAGATGCTCCCCCCTCTGGGGGAGCTGTCGCGGAGCGATGGAGGGGGAACTGACCCGGCGATGCCGGCCCCCTCCGGCCCTTTGGGCCACCTCCCCCAGAGGGGGAGGATCTTGGTCGGCGCCGCACGCTCCGGCGCGTTCGTCCCAGCGGTCGCGCGATACGTTCAAGCCCCATCGGCCGCGCTGGGCCACCTTGCACGGGCTCGGGAACGGCATGACGTCGTCCCCGATTGTTCGATGCAGAGGGCGAGCGATGACCACCCAACCTTCCGACGACGGCGCCTCGCGCAGGGACGTCCTCGCCGCTGGCCTGGGCCTGGCGGCTTTCGCGGTCGCGCCGTCCTTCGCCGCGGCTGCGCCCGCGATCTCTTCCCCTGGAGCCAAGACCATGAGCAGCGGTTTCGTCACGACCAAGGACGGCGTGCAGATCTACTACAAGGACTGGGGTCCCAAGACCGCCCAGCCGATCGTGTTCCACCATGGCTGGCCGCTGACGGCCGACGACTGGGACAACCAGATGATGTTCTTCTACGCCCAGGGCTTCCGGGTGATCGCCCATGACCGCCGCGGTCACGGCCGTTCGACCCAGACCGACACCGGCAACGAGATGGACACCTACGCCGCCGACGTCGCGGCCCTGACCGACCACCTCGACCTGAAGAACGCCATCCACGTCGGCCATTCGACCGGCGGCGGCGAGGTGATCCACTACGTCGCCCGCGCCAAGCCGGGCCGGGTGGCCAAGGCCGTGCTGATCGGCGCGGTGCCGCCGATCATGGTCAAGAGCGACAAGAACCCGGGCGGTCTGCCGATCGAGGTGTTCGACGGCTTCCGCGCCGCCACCGCCGGCAACCGCGCCCAGTTCTTCTACGACGTGCCGGCCGGCCCGTTCTACGGCTTCAACCGTCCGGGCGCGAAGGTCGACCAGGGCGTGATCTGGAACTGGTGGCGCCAGGGCATGACCGGCAGCGTCAAGGCCCACTACGACTGCATCAAGGCCTTCTCCGAGACCGACTTCACCGACGACCTCAAGAAGGTCGACGTGCCGGTGCTGGTGATGCATGGCGACGACGACCAGATCGTGCCGATCGCCGACTCCGCGCTGCTGTCGGCCAAGCTGGTCAAGAAGGGCGAGCTGAAGGTCTACAAGGGTCTGCCGCACGGCATGTGCACGACCCATCCGGAGATCATCAATCCGGACCTGCTGGCCTTCTTCAAGGCCTGACGAAAAAGGGGCGGCCGCCATGCGCGGCCGCCCTTTCCACTTTCACGGTCACGCTCTAGCGTCCTCGCCTGCAACTCAGCGCGAGGCCGACGCATGCGTGGACTGACGATTTCGACCCTGGCCGCCCTGGCGCTGAGCGCCGGCGCCGCGCACGCCGCCGAGACCAAGGTCRTCACCGCCGCCCGCCTGCTCGACGTCGCCTCCGGGCGCTATGTCGATAAGCCCGTGGTGCTGGTGGTCGGCGGCCGGATCACCGCCGTCGGCAAGGCCGGCGACTTTCCGATCCCCGCCGGCGCCGAGGCCGTCGACCTGCCGGGCGCGACCCTGCTGCCGGGCCTGATCGACATGCACGTGCATCTCGACGCCTCGCCGGTCTATGGCGGCTACAACGCCCTGCAGTTCAGCGACGCCTTCTGGAGCGTGACCCAGACCGCCAACGCCAAGGCCACCCTGAACGCCGGCTTCACCACCGTGCGCAACGTCGGGGCCGACCGCTTCAACGACGTGGGCCTGCGCGAGGCGATCGACGAGGGCGTCGTGCCCGGGCCGCGCGTGGTCACCGCCACCTACGCCATCGGGGCCACCGGCGGGCACTGCGACAGCACCTTCTTCCCGCCGTCGATGGACCAGAAGGCCCCCTACAACATCGACAGCCCCGACGAGGCCCGCAAGGCGGTGCGCACGCTGAAGAAGTACGGCGCCCAGGTGATCAAGATCTGCGCCACCGGCGGGGTCTTCTCGCGCGGCGACGAGCCGGGCCAGCAGCAGCTGACCTACGAAGAGATGAAGGCCGTGGCCGACGAGGCCCACATGGCCGGCCTCAAGGTCGCCGCCCACGCCCACGGCGGCGCCGGCATCAAGGAAGCGATCCGCGCCGGCATCGACACCATCGAGCACGCCAGCCTCGTCGACGACGAGGGGATCAGGCTGGCCGCCCAGAAGGGAACCTGGTTCTCGATGGACATCTACAACACCGACTACACCCAGGCCGAGGGCGCCCGGAACGGGGTGCTGGAGGACAACCTGCGCAAGGACCGCGACATCGCCGAGGTCCAGCGCGAGAATTTCCGCAAGGCCCTCAAGGGCGGTGTGAAGATGATCTACGGCACCGACGCCGGGGTCTATCCGCACGGCGACAACGCCAGACAGTTCGCGGTGATGGTGCGCTATGGCGCAACGCCGCTGCAGGCCATCCAGGCCGCGACGGTGAACGCCGCCCAGGCCCTGGGGCGCGACAAGGATCTGGGGCAGCTGACGGCGGGCCGCTACGCCGACCTGATCGCAGTCTCGGGCGACCCGCTGGCCGACGTGACCGTTCTGGAGAAGCCGGTGTTCGTGATGAAGGGCGGGGCGGTGGTGCGGAAGTAGGACTGGTGTTTCGGAAGCGGCTTTTGACTCTTCTCCGACGTTGGGAAGGTCCGCTCGCGGGTGGACAGCTTGTCGCGCCGGCGGACCCGCCAACCTGGCTCATATCGAACATCGGCGAGGTCCGCTTCGGGTCAGGTTGCTCACCTAACTCATGCTAGGAGTTGGATTGGCTTTCCCTGAACTGCCTTACACAGTTTGGGAAAGGTTTCACTCTAACGGGGAGGAATGTGTTTCGGCTTGCAAAAATGACCCCCATCTCGGGGATATCGGCGTCCAAAAATGACCCCCTGTCCTTGAGGCTTTGATGGCCAGATCGGCGGCTTGTGTAGCCGCGGATCGAGACGGGGATGTTGGTAGTGGAGACGGTGGCGAAGACCGGCGCGAGCACTTCGCGCGGGGCAAGGGCGTCAAGACGATCGCGCGGGAGATGGGCCTGGCGCGCAACACGGTGCGCAAGATCCTGCGGTCGGGTGATACGGCGCCGGAGTACGAGCGGCGCGAGCAGCCGCACCCGAAGCTAGGTC
>NZ_JBFTJR010000072.1:0-22466 GCF_056395525.1 Caulobacter sp. 10L414 | reverse complement strand
AGGGCCCCGGATCTATCCACGAACAGACCCTGTCCCGCCTTCCCGAGACCTTCTTGCGGCCCCGCTCGATGCGGTCCTCGCCACGCTTGGGCCGGTACCAAGAGCCCTCCCCATGGCGGGGACGGCTTTGATTATGACCCGGGTTTCGGYGCGTCTGATTGATTTGGCTGAGAAAGTTGTAGAGCGTTGAGTTCGTGGAACTCTTTTCGACGAACGTCGGGGATCCACGCTGCTCTATCCCCGTCCGCCTTCCTGATCCTTCTCCCTGGAGGGAGAAGACAGCCTGCGAAGCAGGTCGGATGAGGGGTTAGGGACCGAAGACGGCGTGCCGGCACGACGTCAGGCGCCGTCACCCCTCACCCTCCCATCGCAAGGCGATGGGCCCCTCCCTCTCCCCTCCGGGAGAGGGTTTGGAGGGCGATCCCATGCGTCCGGGAAGCTGAAAACGTCCCCCCTCCGGCCCTCTGGGCCACTTCCCCCAGAGGGGGAGGATCTCTCCTTATGGGAGAGGCGTTTCCGAATGGCGCTTTTTACGCGTCCCCTAACGTTCTGCTAACGCAACGCGTGCATAGCTGCGCTTCGGACGCAAAACGCGCCCTTGGCCAGAAGGCCGCACCGGGAACAACGGGTCGATGCCGCACAACAGCATCAACACGAACGTCGGGGCGATGATCGCCCTGCAGTCGCTGAACACGATCAATCGTGATCTGGCGACGACGCTGCGCCGTATCGCGACCGGCCTGAAGATCTCATCCCCCAAGGATAACCCCGCCGTCTGGGCCACCGCCAAGATGCAGTCAGCCGAGGCCAAGTCGCTGGACGCCGTGCGCGCCTCGCTGCAGCGCGGCCAGTCGACGGTGGACGTGGCCCTGGCGGCCGGCGACACGGTCACCGACCTGCTCGACCAGATGAAGCAGAAGATGCTGGCCGCGTCGGATCCCAGCCTGACCACCGCCAGCCGCAAGCTCTTGAACGACGACTATGTCTCGCTGCGCAAGCAGATCGACCGCGCGGTCGAGAACGCCAGCTTCAACGGCGTGAACCTGATCTCGGCCGGAACCAACGGCAACATCCGCGCCCTGGCCAACGCCAAGGCCGACCAGACCATCGATGTCGACCACGTGGACCTGTCGACGGGCGGCGCGGCCCTGGCCGGCATGCGCGCCGACCTGCTGACGGCCCCCTCCTCGACCGACATCAAGGCCATGGACACGGCCATGCAGAACGTCACCTCGGCCCTGTCGCGGCTGGGCACCCAGGCCAACGGCCTCGACACCCACCTGACCTTCATCGACAAGCTGCAGGACACCCTGGAGGCCTCGGTCGGCCGCCTGATCGACGCCGACATGGCCCAGGAGGCGACCCGGCTGCAGGCCCTGCAGATCAAGCAGCAGCTGGCCATCAGGTCGCTGTCGATCGCCAACGCCGCGCCGAGCTATATACTCAAGCTGTTCGGGGGCTGAGCCTTCCGACCTGGCGGGAGGACGGCATGGACCTGGACGAGCGGGAGCAGATCCATTTCGGCGCGATCAACGCGACTGCGCGGTTCGCCGAGGTCTGCGCCGGTTACCATCTGGCCAATCCCTATCCGGAACAGGGCGCGCCCCTCGACCACGTCATCAACACCCTGATGACAGAGCTTTGGGATCAGGGGTTCAGCCAGACGGAGATCCGCGCGGCCTTCGAGGCGGCCCTGGCCGACATGAACCGCTACGCCGCGGGCGAGGAACGGCGATGACAACGACCGGGGCGCGGTCATTATCCCACGCTCCCCCTTTTCGATCCGCAGCGTGAGTCGCCATGGCCCAGCATCTCGCCCTCCTGTCCCTGCTCGTTCGTGACTATGACGAGGCCCTGGCCTTCTATGTCGGCAAGATGGGCTTTGACCTGGTCGAGGACAGCGAGCTGGGCGCGGGCAAGCGCTGGGTGGTGGTCTCGCCGGGTCCGGGCGGCTCGCGCTTCCTGCTGGCAAAGGCGGCCGACGAGCGCCAGGCCGCGATGATCGGCGGCCAGGGCGGCGGCCGGGTCTGGCTGTTCCTGCACACCGACGACTTCGATGGCGACCATGCCCGCCTCAGCGCGGCCGGCGTGAATTTCCTCGAGGAGCCGCGCCACGAGGCCTATGGCAGCGTGGCGGTGTTCGAGGACCTCTACGGCAACCGCTGGGACCTGCTGCAGCCGCGCGGCGGCAAGGCCTGAGCCCATGCGCGCCCTGCTGGCTCTCGCCGCGATCGTCTTCTCACTGGCGACCGGCGCAGCCTGCGCCGCGGAAGCGCCGATCCGCGTGCTCTATCTCGACCAGTCGGTCGGCTGGCGCCATCGACCGGTGACCCGGCCCGCCGAGGGCCTCGCGCCGTCGGAGGCGGCGATGATCGCCATCGGCAAGGCCAGCGGCGCCTTCGAGACGCAGGTGACGCAGGACGCCCGCGAGATCACGCCCGAGCGCCTGAAGGACGTGGACGTACTGGTGTTCTACACCACCGGCGCCCTGCCGGTTTCGCCGGAAGCCTGGGCGGCCGTGCAGCAGCGGTTCGCGGCCGGCAAGCTGGGGTTCGTGGGCCTGCACAGCGCCGCCGACACGGCCTGGGACTATGAGGGGCCGGGCCTCGACTACACGCGCTTCGTGGGCGGCCAGTTCGCCGGCCATCCCTGGACCGAGGACCAGAAGGTTCGGGTCAAGGCCATCGACAACCATCCCCTGGCCGCGCCCTGGGGCCGCAGCGTCGACCTGGTGGAAGAGATCTATCAATACAAGCGCTTCGATCCGGCCGCCGTGCGGGTGATCCAGAGCCTGGACTATTCGGGCACGCCGCTGAAGCGGCCCTACGCAGTGCCGGTGAGCTGGGTGCGGAGCGTCGGCAACGGCCGCCTGTTCTTCACCAACCTGGGCCACAACGAAGCCACCTGGGCCGATCCGCGCTTCGCCGAGCAGATCGTGCGGGCGGTGCGGTGGACGGCCTGGAAAGCCCGCGGCGATGCGACGCCCAACCCGCGCGAGCAGGCGATCGACCAGCTGCGGGCGCTGCTGGTCTATGCCGGAGAGGCGGATGTCGAGCCCAGGCTGGCGCGGGTGAAGGACGAGGCGTGGCTGCTGGGCGTCGCGCCCCGGATCGCGGCGCTGCGCGAGGTCTATCCGGGCAAGCCGGAAGCGGATCGGACGAGGTTCGAGGCGGCGTATGGGCCGCTGCTGGCGGAGGTCAGGGCGAAGACGTCGTCCTGATCCCTCTCCCCCTGCGGGAGAGGGTGGCCTCCCGAAGGGAGGTTGGGTGAGGGGTCGATGGCCCTATCAACCGCGAGCGGCAGATAGGCTGGGCGCACCAAATTTCTGAGAGACCCCTCATCCGTCGGCCTTCGGCCGCCACCTTCTCCCGCAAGGGGAGAAGGGTCTAGAACTCGGCCAGCGCCCGCGCATGCGCGGCCACGTCGGCCGGCCATTGCGCCAGGCCGGCCTCGAACCCTTCCCGATCGCCCGCATAGAGCGCCCGCATGGCGGCCTCGAAGCCCGGGGCGTCGCCGGCGGCGGCGCTGGCGAAGCGGTAGGCGGCGTCGCGGGCGCGGCGCTGGCGGTCGGGGGCCTCGGCTTCGCGACGGGCGGCCTCGACCAGCTTGCGCAGGACCACCGACGCGCCGCCGGGCTGGCTGGCCAGCCAGTCCCAGTGGCGGGGCAGCAGGGTGACCTCGCGGGCGACGACGCCCAGCTTGGGGCGGCCACGGCCGCGCGGGGCCTCGGGTTCGGGCCCGGCCGGCGCCAGGCGTGCGGCCAGGTCTTCGGGCGAACCGCGCAGGTCGAAATCCACCTGCCGGCCGTCGGGATCGAAGATCAGGATCGGGGCGCCGGGACGTTCAATCACCACCGCCTGGGCGACCAGGGCGACGGCGAGCTTGTCGCCGGCGGCGAGGCGGGCGCCGGATTCGAACAGGGCATAGGTCATCGGACGAGGTCTACCGCGTTCAGGGTTTCGCACCAGCGCCTGCGGCGATCGGCGAGACGCAGCGCCCTGCCCTTCGGCTCCAGGCCCTCGTCGTCGATCGTCTCCAGCACCTCGAAGGCGAAGCTCGCCTCGCCATGGGCGTTCCAGGCGCCCTGCAGGCGGGCGTTGGGGTGCGAGCCCAGCCTGAGGCTGAACCAGACGCCGTTCCTGCGCGTCGCGACGTTCTCGGTCCCGCCGACGAAGGCCTGGCCGGTGCGCTCGCAGCGCACGGCGTAGACGCCGGGCGTGGGCTTTTCTTCCTTGTAGGCGCGCAGCAGCGCCTTGCGCGGGTTCATGGCCGCCTCCTTGCTGGCGGCTTTTTACCCGGGCTATTTATAGAGTCAATATTACCCGGGTGTTTTTCCGCGCATCAGCAGGCCGTACAGCGCTCCGGCCAGGAGAGCGCCGACGAACCAGGCATACTGGTAGATCGTGGTCCAGGGCTGGCCGATCCCGGCGAAGGCGTGCGGGGCGGCCGCGTGCAGGAAGCCCGGCAGGTTGGGCGCGACCCCGACGGCGAAGGCGATCAGCGCCGCCGGGTTCCAGCCGCTCTCGTAGGTGTAGGCGCCGGCGCGGTCGTAGAGGGCGGGCACGTCCAGGACCGTGCGGCGCAGGATCCAGTAGTCGACGATCAGGATGCCGGCGATCGGCCCCAGCAGCGCGCCGTAGCCCGTCAGCCACACGAAGATGTAGCCGGCGGTGCTCTCCAGCAGCTTCCAGGGCATGATCAGCACCCCGATCCCGGCGGTGATCCAGCCGCCGATGCGATAGGTGATCCGCTTGGGCCAGAGGGCGGCGAAGTCGTAGGCCGGCCCCACCAGGTTGGCGGCGATGTTGCAGGAGACGGTGTCGAGGCTGATGATCACCAGACCCACCAGCACGGCGATCCCGCCGATGTCGCCCGACAGGGCCACCGGGTCCCAGATCGCCTTGCCGAAGATCAGCACCGTGGCCGAGGTGACGACGACGCTCATCGCCGCCAGCAGGGCCATGGGCCCGGGCAGGCCCAGGGCCTGGCCCAGGATCTGGTCCTTCTGGCTGCGGGCGAAGCGGGTGAAGTCGGGAATGTTCAGCGCCAGGGTCGCCCAGTAGCCGGTCATGGCCGTCACCGCCGGGCCGAAGTCGGCCCAGAAGCGGCCGGCCTTGGGGCCGCCGGGATCGTAGGCCGAAGGCTCGTGCAGGATGGGTCCCAGGCCGCCGGCCTTGGACAGCGCCCACCAGACCAGGGCGACGCAGACCACCACCTTGATCGGCGCGGTCCAGGTCTCGAGCTTGCGGACGGTCTCCAGCCCCTTGGTGACGAAGGCCAGCTGGATCAGCCAGAACGCCAGGAAGGCCAGAAGCTGGCCGACGCCGATGCCCAGCAGCGGGACCGGCGGGCCGTCGAGCCTGGCGCCGACCATGACGCCCAGCAGGGTCAGCAGCGCGCCGCCGCCGATCCAGGTCTGGATGCCGTACCAGCCGCAGGCGACGATGGCCCGGGCGAGCGCGGGCAGGCGCGCGCCGCGCCAGCCGAACGAGGCGCGCGCCAGCACCGCGTAGGGCACGCCGTGGCGCGCGCCCGCATGGCCGATCAGCAGCATCGGCGCGAGGACGATCAGGTTGCCCAGCAGCACGGCCCAGACCGCCTGCCCCGCCGACATCCCCTGCTCCACCAGCCCCGCGGCCAGCATGTAGGCGGGCACGGCGATGACCATGCCCAGCCACAGGGCCGCGAAGTGGCGGGCGCGCCAGGTGCGCTGGGCCGCCGTCGTCGGCGCCAGGTCCTCGTTCCAGAGGTTTCCGCTTTCGTCGCTCATGCGCTCCCCCGAGCCCGCACTCAAGACACGAGCATGCGCGGCGAGGGACAGGCCGTCACCTTGGAAAACGCCGGTCGCGGAAGGTTTCTAGAACGCTGCGTAGGCACAGGTCGCAAGGCCCGCGCCGAACAGCAGCACCAGGGCCACGATGCCCACGCGATCCCACTGGATGCAGGGGCCGGCGTGGCGCAGCTCGGAGCCTTCGGGCTTGTTGACGTCGCACTTCCTGAAGAACACGGGACGCGCGGAAACACGCATGGCGTGGGCCATGGCTGAACCTCCCTGACGATCGAGCGCCTCTGACGGGCGCGTGGCGGAAGGTTAACATGGCTCGCCGCAAAGGCGAGAAATTCGCTCAGTAGGCGAAACGCAGGCTCATCCCCACGCGGCGGGGCTGGGGCGAGAACGACTGCGGCAGGCGGCCGGCGGTGATGAACAGCGGCGCGTCGGAGTCGAGCAGGTTCTCGACGAACACCCCCACCGAGCGCCGGCCGACCTCGATCGCCGCCCGGCCGTCGATCAGGGTGACGCCGCCCAGGTCGCGGCCCGCGCCGGGACTGACCGACTCGAAGGTCGAGCGGGACTCGCCGACATAGGCGGCCGAACCGCCCAGGATCAGCGTCGCGCCGCCGGCCAGCTCGCGACGGGTCTCGCCCCAAAGGGTGAAGGCGGTGCGGGGCACGGCCGGCAGGTGGTCGCCCTTGCGGCCCAGGCCCGCCATGGCGCCGGTGGTCTGGTCCTGGGTCAGGACGGCCTCGGTGGCGGCGAAGTTGAACCCGATCTTCGAGCCGCCCCGGCTCCAGGTCATGTCGAACTCGGCGCCGTCGATGCGCGCCCGGCCCAGATTGGTGACGAAGGCGAAGGCGCCGTTCTCGCTGGTGGCCGAGTACTGCATGTCGCGCCAGTCGATGCTGTAGAGCGCCAGGTTCGCCGACAGCCGCCCGGCCAGCCAGCGCGACTTGAGGCCCAGCTCGCGGTTCCACAGCGTGTCGGAGCCATAGGCCTGCAGCGCGGCCGGCAGGCCCGGCGCGGTGTTGATGCCGCCCGGCCGGAACCCCTGCGAGACCTGCATGTAGCCCATCACGCGCGGGGTGAAGCGGCGCGAGACCAGGCCCTTGACGCTCCAGCCGTCCTCCTCGACCCGGTTGCGGAAGTTGCCGCCGGAGGTGTCGGAGATGACGTTGACCACCAGCACCTCGCCGACGGTCTTCTTGTCGTAGGAGAAGCGGCGCGCGCCGATGGTGACGTCGGAGCGGTCGTCGACCGCCAGGGTCGCCTCGCCGTAGACCGCCACCTGGTCGAGGCGGGTGTCGACGATGCGCCGGCCGGTGAAGCCCGCCGCGTCGATCGGCCTGCCCGTCGTGGGATCGGCGACGCGGACCTGGCTGTCGATCGTGTCGCTGCGGGTCTCGGAGAACACGCCGACGGTCCATTGCAGCGCGCCGTCATGGTCGGAGGCCAGGCGCGCCTCGCGCACGTCGGCCGTCAGGTCGATGGGCTGGTACAGCAGGCCCGGCGTGCGGCTGTCGACATAGGAGGCGTAGGCGCCCATCTGGCCCGCGCTGCACGCCAGCCCCGTTCCCAGGGCCAGCCAGCGGGCGCAGCCGGCGGCGCTGCCGCGCTCGGACTGCAGGGTGCCGGTGTAGTCAATCTGGCGGGTGTTGTTCCATTGGTAGTGGGCCAGCGAGGCCGAGAAGCGCGCGCCGGCGAGCTTGGACTCCATCGACAGCGCGCCGAACCAGACCTCGCTGTCGAAGGGCGTGCGGACGAAGTTGCGCGACACGTGCGAGGGCTCGCCGGGCGCGCCGGCGCCGGTGTCGTTCAGCCGCGAATCCTGGCCGGCCAGCAGCAGGTCGAAGCGCATCGCCTCGGTCGGTCGCCAGACGGCGGCGAGGCGTCCGCCGACCGTGCGCCCGGCGTTGACGCCCTGCAGGCCCAGGCGCGCGTTGTCGGCGAAGGCCGCCTCGTCGCGGCGATAGGCGGTCAGGCGCACGGCCGCGCGATCGTCGGCGAAGGCCTTGTTGGCCACGGCGGTCACCGCCCCGCCGGCCTCGCCGCCGACCACCCCGCCCTCGACCTCCAGGCCCAGCTGGTCGCGCGAGGGATCGGCGCGATTGAAGCCCACCTTCACCGCCCCGCCCATGGCGCTGGAGCCGTAGAGCGTGCCCTGCGGGCCGCGCAGCACCTCCAGCCGATCGATGTCGACCAGCAGCAGGTCGGGGAACGAGCCGCCGGGGTCGGCCGTCGTGCCGCTGGGGCCCGAGACCGGAATGTCGTTGTAGTAAAGGGCCGTGGTCGCCTCGCCCGAACCGTAGACGCCGCGCAGCGTCATGCGCATCCGGCCGACGCCCGTGCTGGTCAGGGTCAGGCCCGGCAGGCGCTGGGCCACGCGCTCGAAGGTCACCGCTCCATTGGCGGTCAGGGCCTCGCCGCTGATCACGCGGATCGACAGCGGGGTGTTCTGCTCGGCCGTGGCCCGGCGCAGGGCCGTGACCATCACCGCGTCGATCTCGGCGGCGACCACCGGGGCAGGCGGCGCGGCCCTGGGCGACGCACGCTCGGGGACGCCGCGCTCGATCAGCAGCCGCCCCCCGTGACGCCTGGCCACCAAACCCGAACCGGCCAGCAGGCGATCCAAGGCCTCATCGGCCTCCAGCTGGCCGCGCACGCGCGGGGCGCGAAGGCCGGTGACCAGGGCCGGATTGAACAGGATCTCGATGTCGGTCTGGGCGGAAAAGGCGTTCAGGGCCCTGGCCATCGGCGTGCCGGCGGCGATGTCGACCCGGCGCGGCGCGGCGGCCGCGACCACGGGGGTCGCGAACGCGGCGAGGGCCAGCCAACCTGCGAGCGCGCAGCGGCGATGACGTGTGTGCAATACCCCCGGGGCTCCAGTACGCGGCAGCGCCCCTTCCTTCACTGCTGCGTTCGCCAAGGCCAGTCCCCTCGTCGCCGTTGACCGGCGATCCGGTCCCCTCGCCCGGCCCAGGGGGACCATGCGGAAGACTCTGCCTGATAATCTGGCAGGCGGGGCGCCCCGACGGCAAGTGCGAGAGTGTGGGTTGACCGCGCCGTCACGCTGCTGACGAATGAACGCAACAAAAAAGACTCGTTGTGTCGGGGACGACGAATGGCGCTGGCGAATCTTGCCGCTGGAGCGCGTGGAGGCGAGGGCTTGGCCCATGCTTCCCTGCCCTACCAGCAGGCCCTGAAGGCTTTTTTCCGCCGAAGAGTGGAAGGCGGCGAGGTCGACGACCTCGTGCAGGAAGTGCTTCTTCGACTGCATAACCGCCGTGACGGCGGCGAGGTGGCCAATCTCGGCAGCTTCATTTTCCAGACCGCCACCAACGTCCTGCTGGACCGCCGTCGCCGCGACACGGTGCGCAAACGCCAGGCCCACTGCGAACTGGAGGAGGTTCACCACCCCCTCGACGAGCTTTCGCCGGACCGTATTCTCCAGGCCAAGGAGCAGGCCGCCGTCGCCGCGGCCGCCCTCGGTGACCTTCCCTTAAGGACACGCGCTGCATTCATGCTCGTCCGATTTGAAGGCATGAGTTACAAGGCGGCGGCCGCTCAACTGGGACTCTCCGTCAGCGCGGTCGAAAAACATGTCGCCAAGGCTCTCAAGCACCTGACGAGCCGCCTGCAGGAACACGATGCGCCACACCGTCCCAAACCTGGCTTCTTCCGGTGAACCGGACGCCGCGGAATGGGTCGCGCGCCTGCAGCATCGGCCGAACGACCTGGGACTGCGGCGTGACTTCGATTCCTGGCTGAAGGCCGATCCGGCCAACAAGGACGCCTACGCCTCGGCGTCGGACGCCTGGGCTCGCCTGGGCTCGCTGTCGAACGAACCCGAGATCCTCGCCGCCCGCGCCCGCCTGAAGGCCGACCTGGCCGCCGACCAGAAGCGCCGCGCCCGCCCGCAGATGCGCTGGGCCGCGGCGCTCGCCGCCCTGGTCACGGCCGGCGGCTTCGGCACGGCCCTGTGGCTGGCCACCGCGCCGTCGGACCATGCGCCGGCCGTCGCCCCCGCCCAGACGGCCCAGGTCGTCTATCGCACCGGCGTGGGCGAGCAGAAGGTCATCACCCTGGCCGACGGCTCGATCGCCACCCTGTCGACCGACTCGGTGCTGCGCGTCACCGAGATGGGCGCGCGCCGCGCCCTGACCCTGGATCGCGGCGAGGCCTTCTTCCAGGTCGCCAAGAACCCCCACCGGCCCTTCGTGGTCACCGCCGACGGCCGCACGGTCACGGCGCTGGGCACGGCCTTCAACGTCCGCATCGATCCGGGCAAGTGGTCGGTCAGCCTGCTGGAAGGCAAGATCCGCGTCGCCGATCCGGCCGCCCACAACAGCGTCGACCTGCTGCCGGGCTCGCGCCTGGAGCAGCAGGCGGGCTCGACCTGGGCCGTGGCCGCCGCCGACGTGGCCGCCCTGACCAGCTGGCGCGACGGCAGCGTCACCTTCGACAACCAGCCGCTGGCCGACATCGTCGGCGAACTGAACCGCTATTCGGTGCGCAAGATCCGCATCGACTCGCCGCGCGTGGCCGCCACGCCGATGAGCGGCCGCTTCAAGACCGGCGATGTCGCGGGCTTCGTCGACGCGCTCAGCGCCTATGGCGCGGCCAAGGTGAAGACGGGCCAGGCCGGCGAGATCGTCCTGGTCGCGCCGTAAGGGCGCGGCTTCAAGAGGCTGACAGCCGGATCGAGGTCACCTTCCCGTTCTTGATCTCGAAGCTGAACGCCCACGGGCTGTAGGACCAGAGTTCAGCCCCGTTGTCCGCCACCGGCGAGCGCGAGAACGGCTCTCCCAGAGAGGCGACAACCGCGGTGTCCGGGTCGCCCAGGCGAACGGCGGAGAACGCCCAGTCACCCGCCGACGGCGCCTTTTCGCCCGACAGCTGGAGAAGCTTTACCTGGTCTTTCGTGTCGTAAGCCACTGCCGCGTAGGCGAGCAGGTCGCTTGCCTCGGGGGCGCCGCTCCATGTCAGCGGATAGATAAATACGGCGTCCCCGCGGTCCTCGATCGTGGTCAGCGGGCGACCGAGGACTGCTTCGGCCTCTTTCCGCGCTAGTCCCAGAACGACGGGGCCCGTGCGCATGCAGGGGCCGTCCGCGCCGAGGGCGTCCACATCGTCCATGGTCACGCCGTCCCTGAGCGTGAACACACAGGCCAGGCCGGCGCCGCTTCGTTTGAATTTGCCAACGATCGCGGTCGCCCCGGTGGAAGCCAGGGCCTCGCTGGACGCCACAGGCGCTGCGACCGTCGATGCGACCATCGCGGCCGCCAATCCGCCTATCCAGTGACCCGACATGTCCCCTCCCGACCTGTGGCGACGCTACGCCGGCCAATGCCCGGAAGCCACCCCTTGCGTGCACTGACGGCGCCTGCCCACTGAGGTTGCATCGGGAGCGGGTCGAGGCCCCCGGTTCCCGGGCGGGAGTGACGGGAAGTTGGGCGGGCGCGCGCCCACTTTCTCCCCTCCCCGGTTGAGGAACCGCCTCCGGCCTGCGTCATGACTACTGACAGCGGCGCCGTTCGCGCCGTTCGCAGGGAGGCTTTTCGTGACTTCGATCCTCAAGACCGCCGCCGCCGGGCTGGTTGGCGTTTCCATGCTGATGGCCAGCAGCGCCATCGCCGCGCCGCTGAACGCCGCGCAGAAGACCCAGCTGAAGGCGAACGTCGACGCCTACACCCCGCAGATGAACGAAGCGGCCCTGAAGATCTGGGACTTCGCCGAGCTGGGCTATCTTGAGACCAAGAGCTCGAACGTGCTGCAGGAGCAGCTGAAGACCGCCGGCTTCACGGTGAACGCGGGCGTGGCCGACGAGCCGACCGCCTTCGTCGCCAGCTTCAAGCAGGGCAAGGGCCCGGTGATCGCCATCCTGGCCGAGTTCGACGCCCTGCCGGGCCTGTCGCAGGCCGCCGCCCCGACCAAGACCCCGCGTCCCGAGACCGACAACGGCCACGGCTGCGGCCACAACCTGTTCGGCGCGGCCTCGGTGGCCGGCGCGGTCGCCCTCAAGGAGTGGATGATCCAGAACAAGGTGCAGGGCGAGATCCGCGTCTACGGCACCCCGGCCGAAGAAGGCGGTTCGGGCAAGGTCTACATGGTGCGCGAAGGCCTGTTCAACGACGTCGACGTGACGCTGCACTGGCACCCGGGCAACGAGAACTCGGCCCGCCAGGGCACCTCGATGGCCAACATCAGCGGCAAGTTCCGCTTCCGCGGGAAGTCGTCGCACGCCTCGGGCGCGCCGTGGGCCGGCCGCTCGGCGCTGGACGGCGTGGAGGTGCTGGACACCGCCGCCAACTTCATGCGCGAACACATCCCCGACGGCACCCGCATCCACTACGTGATCACCAACGGCGGCAAGGCGCCGAACGTCGTGCCGGACTTCGCCGAGGTCTACTACTACGTCCGCAACTCCGACCCGAAGATCGTGGTCAGCGTCATGGACCGCATCAAGAAGGCCGCCGACGGCGCGGCCATGGCCACCGAGACGACGGTCGAGTTCGAACAGACCGGCGGCGTCTACAACCTGCTGCCCAACGACGTGCTGGGCAAGGTGATGCACGACAGCCTGACCAGCGTCGGCGGCATCACCTGGACGCCGGAAGAGACCGAGTTCGCCAAGACTTTGGCCAAGAGCCTGAACGGCGGTGGCGGCGACCTGGCCTCGGTGGGCAAGATCCAGTCCTACGCCCCGGCCGACACCAAGGGCGGCGTCGGCGGCTCGACCGACGTGTCGGACATCTCGTGGGTGACGCCGACCGTGGGCCTGTCGACGGCGACCTTCGTCCCGGGCTCGGCCGGCCACAGCTGGCAGAACGTGGCGGCGGCGGGTTCGTCGATCGGCCTCAAGGGCGCAGCCGTGGCGGCCAAGACCCTGTCGATCACCGGCGCCGAGCTGTTCATGAACCCCAAGCTGATCGCCGACGCCAAGACCGAGCTGAACGCCCGCCGCGGCGACGGCTTCCAGTACAAGGCCATGGTCGGCGATCGCAAGCCGCCGCTCGACTACCGCAAGGCCGGCGGCGCGGAATAAGCTAGCCGGACGGGAGCGGTTGCGCCGCTCCCGTATACTCACAGCTCGTCATCCCGGCCGTAGCGAAGCGAAGAGCCGGGACCCAGGGGCAGGCGCACGGCACAGGCCAACGCCGGGGTAGTGAACCCAAGCGCCGCGCCCAGTCCCCTGGGTCCCGGATAAGCGCTGCGCGCTTTCCGGGATGACGACTGTTTTTGGGGCTGGTTGGAGCGGTCTTTCCCCGCCCCGCTCACAGCAGCTTCGGCGCCAGGAAGATCGCCAGGGCCGCGACCAGCCAGGCGGCCAGCCCGCCGAGAATGGCCAGGCGATAGTCGACGCGGTCGACCAGCAGCCACGACACGCCCAGGAAGACGAGATAGGCCGGAATGGTCTTGGCGCCGGCCAGGCACGCGGTGCGAAAGCCGCCCGCCTCGCCCTTGGAGCCGACGGCCAGCAGGGCGATGATCGCGAAGGTCGGGGCCAGCGGCAGGATGCCGGGCAGCACGTTTCCCTTCTTCGAGGCCAGCACGATCAGGGCGGTGACGAGGCCGCCCAGCAGGCCCTTCCAGAGAATCTCGACAAGCAGCGGCGGCATCAGGCCTGGACGCCCCGCGCCTTCAGCTTGGCCTTCAGTTCGCGCACCGGCCGGGCCAGCAGGAAGCCGAACGACACCGCGCCCTCCTTGGTGTGCACGGCGTGATGGATGCGGTGGGCCTGGATCAGGCGCTTCCAGTAGGCCGACTTGCCCAGAGGAACCTTGAAGCGCTGATGCACCATGCCGTCGTGGAAGATGAAGTAGACCGCCCCGTAGGCGGTGATCCCCAGGCCCACCGGCAGCAGCCACGGCAGGCCGTTGGTCCCGAAATAGATGGCGACGATGGCCGGGGCGGCGAACACCACCGCGAACAGGTCGTTCAGCTCGAAGGCGCCGTGGCGCGGCTCGTGGTGCGAGCGGTGCCAGACCCACCCGAAGCCGTGCATGACGTACTTGTGGGTGAACCAGGCGAAGCCTTCCATGAAGGCGAAGGCCGCCAGGAACAGGGCGACCTTGAGACCGAAGGTGACCATCGCTTCTCTAACTCCAGAGCCTTCGACCTGACTGCGTCGGGTCTTGGGCTCCCGTCTTTGTCCTAGCGCAAAGTCCTAGCGCAAACGCCGCGCCCTATCGCTGCGGATCGCGCGACAGGACCTGGGCCACGATGAGGCCCGCCGCGCCGATGGCGGCCAGCACCAGCCAGGCCTTATACACCGCCGCGATCCCCGCGTCGCGCCACAGCACGGCCTGATAGGCGTCGATCACCCAGGCGTGGGGCGTGAACCAGCCGAGATTCTGCAGCCAGGCGGGCATCAGGAAGCGCGGCGCCATGCTGCCGCCCACGGCCGCCAGCACCAGGATCACGAAGGTCGACAGCATCTGGGCCTGGTCGCGCGTGCGGCACAGGCTGACCAGGCCCAGCGCCAGGCCCGCCGAACAGACGCCGGCCGCTAGGGTGGTGGGCAGCCACAGCCCGAAATGCTGCAGCGCCTCGACGCCGTAGACGCCCTGCGCGACCACGAAGATCATCACCGCCTGGACGATGGCCTGGGCGGTCAGGAACAGGAACTTGCCGGTGACCACCGGCCCCATGCCGGCCACGCCCGCCAGCAGGCGGTCGGCGACGCCGGCGCGGCGCTCCTCCATCAGCGACAGAGCCCCCTGCATGGCCGAGAACAAAGCAAACAGGATCATCACCGCGCCGGCATAATAGGCGATCACCGCCCCGCCCTTGCGGGCGCCGGCGATCTCCTGGCGGTCGAACAGGTCGTCCTTCACGGCCTGGGGCTTTTCGCGCAGCTGCTCGGCGGCGGCGTCGATGCGGGCCGACTGCACGGGGGTCAGCTCGCCTAGGGCCGGCGCGACGGAGTCGATCGAACGGCGCAGGGCCGCATCGGGCGCGGCGGCGGCCAGGGCCTGCTGGGTGCGGGCCTGGGCCAGCGGCGCGGCCACGGCCCGCGACGGGTCGGCGACGATCAGGAACGGCTTGCCAGGCGCGGCGGGATCGGCGCGGATCACGAGGCCCGCGTCGACCTGGCCGGACTTGACCCGCGCGCGCACCGTCGCGGCGTCGGGCGCGGTCTCGGCGCGCAGGTCGGCGCTCTTCAGCAGGGCCGCGGCGACCCGGCGCGAGGCGTCGGTGCGGGCCAGGTCCGCGACCGCCAGCTTGGGCTGCAGGTTGTCGCCCGAGGTTCCGGCGAACACCGACGAGAAGATCAGGAACACCAGCGGCGGCAGCAGGAAGGTCATGACCAGGGCCGCGCGGTCGCGCCACAGCTCCAGCGCCATGACCCGCATCATCGCCAGCGACATGGCCAGACGCGCCCTCATGCGGCCTTCCGCTCGGCCACGAGGCTGAACAGGTTGGCCAGCGACGGCTGGCGCACGCGGATCTCGCGGGGGGCCAGGCCCAGCTGCCGCAGGCGCGTATCCAGCTTGCCCGCCGCGCCGTAGCCGCCGCTGTCGAGCCGCGTCCAGACGCCCGGACGGCGGGTGGGCTCCAGGCCCTCGGCGGCCAGGTGGATCTCGCCGGCCATGTCGAGGCCTTGCGCGAGATGCACGAGGATCTCCATCTGGTCGCCGAAGGCTTCGGCCACCAGAGCGCGGGGCTCGCCCTCCAGCACCATGGCGCCGTCGCGCAGGAAGCCGACGCGATCGGCCAGGGCCCCGGCCTGGTCGAGGTCGTGGGTGACGATCAGCACCGCCACGCCCAGGTCGCGCAGGTCGCGGATCACCGTGTCGACGGCCTCGCGGGCGTCGATGTCGACGCCGACCGTGGGCTCGTCGAGGATCAGCAGGGTCGGCTGGTGGACGATGGCCGCGGCGATGTTGGCCCGGCGCTGAAAGCCGCCCGACAGGGTGCGCACCGGCGCACTCGCGCGATCGAGCGTACGGGTCAGCTCCATGGCCCTGCGCACGGCGGCGGGGATCTGCGCGCGCGGCACGCCGGCCAGCGTGGCGAAGGTCTCGATGTTCTCGCGCACCGACAGGTTGGCGTAGAGGGCGATCTCCTGCGGGACGAGGCCAAGGCCGGCGCGGGCGGCAGGCACGCGGGCCGGATCGGCGCCGTTCAGCAGCACGCTGCCGACGTCGGGCCGCAGACGGCCGCAGATGGCCCGCACCAAGGTGGTCTTGCCCGCCCCGTTGTGTCCCAGGAGGGCGTAGATCTCGCCGGGCCGCAGCGACAGGTCGACGCCCTTGAGGACGCGCCGCTCGCCATAGGACCGCACAACGCCTTCAGCCTTCAGAATAGGCTCTGGATTCACGCCGCCGCCTTGCGCGCGGCGAAYAGCCGTCCGGCRTAGGCGCCCAGCAGCCCGCCGCCGCCGGCCGCGGCCAGGGCCGCCTCCGCCGCGGCGAGATGCGCCTCCACGGCCGCGCGGGCGCCCGACAGGCCCAGGCGCGAGACGGCCGTGGTCATCGACGCGTCCTGGCCGACGTCCTTGCCGGCCGCCTCGACCGAGCCCTCGGCGTCGATGATGTCGTCGCGGATCTGGAAGGCCAGGCCCACCCGGCGGGCGAACTCGCCCACCTGCTCGACGGCGGCCGCGTCAGCGCCACCGATCAGGGCGCCGACCTGGGCGGCGGCGATGATCAGGACGCCGGTCTTCTCGTGGTTCAGCCGGTCGATGGCGGCCATGTCGCGCAGCTGATCGCGGTCGAGCAGGTCGCGGGCCTGGCCGGCCACCAGACCCATGAAGCCCACGGCGTCGGCGGCGCGAGCGCAGACCTCGGCGCGCAGGTCGCCCGAAAGCCCCTTGTCGGCGGCGATGACGGCATAGGCCTGGTTCAGCAGGCCCACGCCCGCGAGAATGGCGGTGGCCTCGTCGAAAGCGCGATGGATGGTCGGCAGGCCGCGACGCAGGCCCGCATCGTCCATGGCCGGCAGGTCGTCGAGGATCAGCGAGGCGGCGTGGATCATCTCGAAGGCGCAGGCCGCGTCGAGCGCCGCGCCCTCGTCGGCGCCGAACGCCTCGGCGGCCAGCAGGGTCAGCATCGGACGGAAGCGCTTGCCCGGGGCCAGCAGCGAATAGCGGACGGCTTCGACGAGGCGGTCGGGCGCGGTTCCCGGCGCCGGGGCCAGCTCGGCCAGGCGGCGATCGACGCGCGCCCTCAAGGCCTCGATCYGCGGCAGCAATCCCTGATGCAAGGCGACCTGGTCGTCCATCTCGCGAGTCGATGCCTCCCCCGCCCCTCCGCGGGCGAGTCATTTGAAGGCGCCCCGTCGCGGCGTCAACCCGAGCGGGCGCCCGGCGGCTCTTGACCCCGGCCGCTGGCGGCGCGTCCATGGCGGCATGTCCAAGCCCCTGCCCTCTCCCGCCGACCACGCCCGCGAGATCCTGGCCCGCCTGGGCGTGACCGGCCTGTCCGCCGACGGCGGAACCGCCGTGCGCACGCCGATCGACGGTTCGGTGCTGGCCCACGTCGCCTTCGACGACGCCAAGGCCATCGAGGCCAAGGTCGCGGGGGCCGCCCGCGCCTTCCGCGCCTGGCGCTGCGTTCCGGCGCCGCGTCGGGGCGAACTGGTCCGCCTGCTGGGCGAGGAACTGCGGGCGGCCAAGGCCGACCTGGCCGCCCTGGTGACGCTGGAGGCGGGCAAGATCGCCTCCGAAGGCGCCGGCGAGGTGCAGGAGATGATCGACATCTGCGACTTCGCCGTCGGCCTGTCGCGCCAGTTGCACGGCCTGACCATCGCCTCCGAACGCCCCGGCCACGCCATGCGCGAGACCTGGCATCCGCTGGGACCGGTCGCGGTGATCAGCGCCTTCAACTTCCCGGTGGCGGTGTGGGCGTGGAACGCGTGCCTGGCGCTGGCCTGCGGCGATCCGGTGATCTGGAAACCGTCGGAGAAGACGCCGCTGACGGCCCTGGCGACCCAGGCCCTGCTGGACCGCGCCATCGCCCGCTTCGGCGACGAAGCCCCCGCCGGCCTGTCCTCGGTGGTGCTGGGCGGCCGCGACGCCGGCGAGCGGCTGGCTCGCGATCCGCGCATCCCGCTGGTCAGCGCCACCGGCTCGACCCGCATGGGCAAGGCCCTGGCCCCTGTTGTCGCCGAACGCTTCGGCCGCTCGATCCTGGAGCTGGGCGGCAACAACGCCATGATCGTCACGCCCAGCGCCGACCTGTCGCTGGCCCTGCGCGCCATCGTGTTCTCGGCCGCCGGCACCGCCGGCCAGCGCTGCACGTCCCTGCGCCGGCTGATCGTACACGAGAGCCTGGTCGACAAGGTCGGCGACGCCGTCGAGGCGGCCTTCGCGCGCCTGCCGGCCGGCGACCCGCGCCAGGACGGCGTGCTGCTGGGCCCGCTGGTCGACAAGGCCTCGTACGAGGCCTTCGTCCACGCCCTCGACCAGGCCCGGAGCGACGGCGCGCGGGTCGTCGGCGGCGAGCGGCTGCGCGAGGCCGAGGCCCCCGAGGCGTTCTACGTCCGCCCGGCCCTGGCCCGCCTGCCCGCGCCGACCGCCGGCATGGCCCGCGAGACCTTCGCGCCCCTGCTCTACGTCGTGCCCTATGCCGAGTTCGAGGACGCGGTGGCGATGCAGAACGACGTCCCCCAGGGCCTGTCGTCCTGCGTGATGACCAACGACGTGCGCGAGGCCGAGGCGTTCATGGGCCCCTGGGGCAGCGACTGCGGCATCGCCAACGTCAACATCGGCCCGTCCGGCGCCGAGATCGGCGGGGCGTTCGGCGGCGAGAAGGAAACGGGCGGCGGCCGCGAGAGCGGTTCGGACGCCTGGAAGCAGTACATGCGCCGGCAGACCGCGACCGTGAACTATTCCGGCGCCCTGCCCCTGGCCCAGGGCGTGCGGTTCGACCTTTGAGGCAAGCCTGGCCTTGAAAACTTTTTGCGAGAGTGAAGAAAATCACATCCTGTAGTTGTAATCGGCCATAGCGTGCGCCCGCTCACTCCCGAGCCGGAGGCAAACGTCATGTCGGCCTATCCCATCGCGATCTACGGCAACGGCCTGTTCCAGGACGGCTATCCCACGCCGCCCGTGCCCTACGCCACGCAGGCCCAGCAGCTGAACCAGGGGATCACCACCGTCATCCTGTGGTCGATCCACATCCACGACGGCGGCGACCTCTACCTGAACAACACGCTGTTCGTCAGCAAGGGCCAGATCCAGTACGCCACCGACGGCTCCAGCGGCGTCAATCCGGACTATCCGGCCCTGGTCAAGCAGCTGATGAGCGGCGGCAGCGTGCGCGACCTGCTGGTCTCGGTCGGCGCCTGGGGCACCACCAGCGACTTCACCGCCTGGCTGGGCGCGCGCGAGCAGGTGAAGGCCAACCTGGCCGTCCTGCAGTCGACCTTCGGGATCACCGGCGTCGATTTCGACTACGAGGGCGTCTATGGCGACGAAACCCAGAAGATGATCGTCACCCTGACGCTCGATGTCGGCTCCCTGGGCCTCTACGCCACCTACTGCCCCTACATGCAGTCGAGCTTCTGGACCGGCTGCCTGGCCGACGTCTACGCCCAGAACAACAGCCAGCAGATCGTCAAGTGGATGAACCTGCAGTGCTACGCCGGCGGCGCCAACAACAACCCCCTCCAGTGGGCCCAGGCCGTGCAGCAGACGGCCAACACGGGCGTGAGCGACCCCTACGCCTTCATCGTGCCCGGCTATGCGGTCGAAGGCGCCGAGGGCGAAGGGCCCTCGTCCATCCAGCAGGCGTTCTCGCAGCTGGCCGGCTCGGGGATCACCGGCGGCTTCCTGTGGAACAGCGGCGGCATCTTCTCGACCGAGCCCTCCGGCGGGCCGACGCCGGCCGACTACGCCGCGGCGATCAACGCCGGCCTGGGCGCGTCGACCTCGGCGCGCGAGGCGGTCGACGCCTGACGTCCATCCTGGCCCCCGTCCCGCAATCGGCGGCGGGGGCCTTTATGGGTCGCATCCATGGACGCATCACCCTACGGTAACCGCCACTTCAATGGTCGTGAGGTGAGCGTGCAGACTGTCGAGATCGTCCTGGCCCTTCTGGCCGCCGTCGTACTGAGCGGCGCGGCCGCCCGGTTCCTCCCCCTGGCCGTGCCCGCCCCCCTGGTGCAGATCGGCTTGGGCGCGCTGATCGCGATGGTCACCAAGACGCCAGTCTCGCTCGACCCGCACCTGTTTTTCCTGCTGTTCCTGCCGCCGCTGCTGTTCCTCGACGGCTGGCGCATTCCCAAGGACGAGTTCTTCAAGGACTTGCCGATCATCCTGGAACTGGCGCTGGGGCTGGTGGTGCTGACGGTGGTCGGCGTCGGCCTGCTGATCCACTGGATGATCCCGGCCATGCCGCTGGCCGTGGCCTTCGCCCTGGCCGCGGTGATCTCGCCAACCGACCCGATCGCCGTCTCGGCCATCGCCCAGCGCGTGCCGATCCCCAAGCGGCTGATGCACATCCTCGAGGGCGAGTCGCTGCTGAACGACGCCTCGGGCCTGGTTTGCCTGCGCTTCGCCATCGCCGCGGCCCTGACCGGCAGCTTCGTCCTGCACGAGGCCGTGCTGAACTTCGCCTGGGTCGCCCTGGCCGGCGTCGCCATCGGCGTGGTCACCACCCTGGTCGTCACCACCCTCAACGCCTGGCTGACCCGCGCCGGGGCCGAGGACGCCGGTCCCCAGACCCTGGTCAGCCTGCTGATCCCGTTCGCCGCCTACCTGCTGGCCGAAAAGGTGCACGCTTCGGGCATCCTGGCGGCCGTCGCCGCCGGCGTGGCCATGAGCTTCTCGGAAGTCGCCCGCCAGACCGTGGCCGCCACGCGCGTCCGCCGCAACATGGTCTGGGACACCCTGCAGTTCACCGCCAACGGCGTGATCTTCGTGCTGCTGGGCGAGCAGTTGCCGTCGATCCTGGCCGGAGCGGTCGAGACCGTCCGCACGACCGGCCACCACGAGCCCTGGTGGCTGGCGATCTACGTCGTGGCCATCACCCTGAGCCTGGGCGTGCTGCGCTTCGCCTGGGTGTGGGGCTCGCTGAAGCTGACCCTGCTGCGCGCCCGCCGACGGGGCGAGGACCGCGCCAGCCCGGACTGGAAGATCATCACCGCCACGGCCTGCGCCGGCGCGCGCGGCGCCATCACCCTGGCCGGCGTGCTGACCCTGCCGCTGGTCACCGCGGCGGGCGAGGCCTTTCCGGCCCGCGATCTCGCCATCTTCCTGGCGGCGGGCGTGATCGTGCTGTCGCTGCTGATCTCCAGCATCGCCCTGCCGCTGCTGATGAAGAACCTGCAGCTGCCGCCCGAGACGGCGGGGCTGGAGGCGGCCGAACAGGCGCGGGCCACCCTGGCCATCGCCGCCGTCAACGCCATCGAGCGCCTTCAGGCGTCCTCGCCGCACGCCGCCGACGCCGACTTCCAGACCGCCTCGGCCCGGATCGTCGACGTCTATCGCGACCGCCTGGACGGCCTGACCCAGACCGGCGAGGTGGCCATCGCCGCCCGTCGCGGCCGCGCCTTCGAAAAGGAAGTCAGGCTGGCGGCCGTGCAGGCCGAGCGCCAGGCCCTGCACGGACTGCTGCGCCAGCGCGCCGTGGACGGCGCGATCCAGGCCAGGCTGACCCGCGAGCTCGACCTGGCCGAAGCGCGCCTGCGGGTCTGACCGGCGGCTAGAGGGTCAGGGCGACGTCGATGATCGCGCCGGCGCCCGGCGTGAACGGCCCCCAGTCCTTCTGGATCGGGGCGCCGGCCTTGTCGGCGGCGACGAGGCGCAGGGTGTAGGTCACTCCCGGGCTCAGCACATGGCCGGCCACCGGCGGGAACCGCACGTCGTTGGAGACGAAGTCGGCCGCCCAAGGCGGCGGCGGGGTCTTGCCGGTGATCATGCCCACCAGCACGGCCGGCCCTGCATCGCCCACCAGCAGCACCTGCACCGGACCGACGGCGTCCTTGCGCTGCAGGGTGACGCTGAACCAGGCCTCGGTGGCGGCCGGGCGCGGCGTCGCGCCCTCGGCCGGACCGATCCGCCGAAAGCCCAGGGCGCGAAGGATGTTGTTCACCCCGGCGCTGCCGCCCGCCAGAACGAGGCCGGTGATGAAGACGCCCAGCCCGCCGAGCGGCGAGACCTCGCCCTGCCCGCCGTAGAGGGCCTGGTACAGCGAGGCGACGACGTCGAACTTCAGGCCGTGGGCCACCAGCCAGCCGACGATCACGGCCACCGGCGTGCGCAGGCCACGGCTGCTGAAATGGTTCTGGAACACCCGCCAGCCGAACAGCACCGCCAGCGCCGACTCCAGCACCACGGCGATGGCCAGCACGCCGAACAGGATGCGGAAGATGGTCTCGTATTCGAGCTCCGAAAGATCGGCCGCCTCGGCGCGATCCTGGGCCTCGCCGGTCAGGCCGCCGGCGTCGGGCGCCGGCTGGGGGACGGGCGTCGCCGGCGGCGAGAAGGTCACCACGCCGTCCTGCAACGGCGGAGCCGGGGCCGCGATCTGCGCCTGCGCGGTCCCCAGCCCCAGCGCGGCGGCCAGGCAGAGCACGGCCATCCCGCGGCCGGCCCAATGGATCGTCTTCATGGTCCCCTCCCCCCGAAGCATCGAGGGGCAACACAACCACGAAGCGACAAGCAAGATCAATGTTATCGGAGGGGGAGAGACCAAGATCCTCCCCCCCTCTGGGGGAGGTGGCCCGGAGGGCCGGAGGGGGA
>NZ_JBFTJR010000071.1:0-22527 GCF_056395525.1 Caulobacter sp. 10L414 | reverse complement strand
GCGCCGGCGCGATCAGGTCGGCCAGGGCGCGGGCGGCCGGCACGGACGCCGCGGCGACGAGCACGGCGAAGCCGAGCGTCAGCGGCAGGGCGAACTTGCGGGCGGGCGGGGCCTGGATGTCTGGCGCCAAGGAGCAGAACCTCGTGGAACGGTCGACGCGAGGACCGGCGGGCCGCGCCGTCTTAGAGGCTTGGCCTTTCGCGATCATGAACGCGGCTATCTGCCCGACCGATCGGGCGGAAAGGCGGCAGCTGCGCCGTGGCGCTTTCCAGAGCTTGGCTGGTCGCTGTCGCGCTACTGTCAAACATTACGCGGAATTTAGAATATTAAAGTCAGGCAATACTATGAATACGGAGTCATGAACGACACTTAACGGGACTCTTCAAGTATCGTTCAGTACAACTTTGTTCATGGAGGCGCGGCGGACGCGCCCTGGAACAGAGGGAAGACCCAGATGCGCAAGTTCATGATCAGCCTCACCTCGATCGCCACCCTGACCCTGGCCGCCGTGCCGCTGATCGGCATCGCCCAGGTGGCCCACGCCGGCGAGCGCGCCGTGACCGTTCGGGTCGGCGACCTGAACCTGGCCAGCCCTGCCGACGCCGCCGAGTTCGAAGCCCGCTCCAAGGAAGCCGTGAAGCAGTTCTGCGGCGTCCGCGCCAGCAAGGAACGCCTGGACCTGCTGTCGCGCCGCGCCTGCGCCAACGAGGTTCGCGCCGAGATCAACGACAAGCTGTCGACCCAGCAACGCAAGGCCCTGGCCTCGGCCGGCAAGCTGGCTCCGGTCGCGGTGGCGGTCTACTGAGCAGCCATGCCGATCGATCCGCCGCGGAGGCCCCGGTGAGAACCGGGGCCTTTGCTTAGGCGAGAACGAAAAAGCCCCGGTCCTGCGACCGGGGCTTTCGTCTTTCTGGAAGGGCCTAGGGCGTATCGGCAGTCAACCGACAGGCGCCACCAAACCCGGTCTTCCCCGCGAAGGCGGGGACCCAAGCGGGGTCTGCGGGGTGTCCGCGGTCCCGCCGGCCCTCGAAAGGCAGCTTGGACCCCCGCCTTCGCGGGGGAGCGCGGTGGGAAAGGGCCAGGTTGGCTGAATATCGATCCGGCCGAAGGCTCAGAGCCCCTTGACGATGCCCTCGACCATCTTCTTGGCGTCGGCGAACAGCATCATGGTGTTGTCCTTGAAGAACAGCTCGTTCTCGACCCCGGCATAGCCCGACGACATGCCGCGCTTGACGAACAGGACGGTGCGGGCCTTCTCGACGTCGAGGATCGGCATGCCGAAGATGGCGCTGGTCGGATCGGTCTTGGCGGCGGGGTTCGTCACGTCGTTGGCGCCGATGACGAAGGCCACGTCGGCCGTCGAGAACTCGCTGTTGATGTCCTCCAGCTCGAACACCTCGTCGTAGGGGACGTTGGCTTCGGCCAGCAGCACGTTCATGTGGCCCGGCATGCGGCCGGCGACGGGGTGGATGGCGTACTTCACCTCCACGCCCTCTTCCTTCAGCTTGTCGGCCATTTCGCGCAGGGCGTGCTGGGCCTGGCTGACGGCCATGCCGTAGCCCGGGACGATGATCACCTTGCTGGCGTTCTTCATGATGAAGGCCGCGTCGTCGGCGCTGCCCTGCTTGACGGGACGCGTCTCGACCTTGCCGCCGGAGCCTGCCGCCGCGGCGTCGGCGCCGAAGCCGCCCAGGATCACCGAGACGAACGAGCGGTTCATGCCCTTGCACATGATGTAGGACAGGATCGCGCCCGAGCTGCCGACCAGGGCGCCGGTGATGATCAGGGTGGTGTTCTCCAGCGTGAAGCCTAGCGCCGCCGCCGCCCAGCCCGAATAGCTGTTCAGCATCGACACCACGACCGGCATGTCGGCGCCGCCGATCGGGATGATCAGGGTGACGCCGATAAGCAAGGACAGCGCGAAGATGCCCCAGAACGCCCACTTGGCCTGGCCGCCGGTGACGACCAGCACCACGATCAGGGCGACGATGGCCAGCGCGATGATGATGTTCAGCAGGTGGCGGGCCGGCAGCAGGATCGGCGCGCCGCCCATGTTGCCGTTCAGCTTGGCGAAGGCGATGACCGAGCCGGTGAAGGTGATGGCGCCGATGGCCAGGCCCAGCGACAGTTCGATCAGGCTGTTGAGGTGGATGTGGCCGTCTTCGCCCACGATGCCGTAGGCGGCCGGGGTGTAGATGGCGGCGACCGCGACCAGGCAGG
The DNA here is from genome assembly GCF_056395525.1 of Caulobacter sp. 10L414. Classification (NCBI taxonomy): domain Bacteria; kingdom Pseudomonadati; phylum Pseudomonadota; class Alphaproteobacteria; order Caulobacterales; family Caulobacteraceae; genus Caulobacter; species Caulobacter sp. 10L414. The sequence continues at coordinate 20,307 of NZ_JBFTJR010000071.1, read as the reverse complement.
CGGCCATGCCGACCAGCGAGTGGAAGGCGGCGACCAGCTGCGGCATCGAGGTCATCGGCACCTTGCGGGCGATCACCGCGCCCACGCCGCCGCCGACGGCGACGCCGCCGACGATCAGGCCCAGGGTCACGGCGTCGAGCGCGCCCTGGCTCCACAGCGTGGCCAGGGTGGTGACCAAGGCGATGGCCATGCCGACCATGCCGTAGGTGTTGCCCTTGCGGCTGGTCTCGGGACTGGAGAGCCCGCGCAGGGCCAGGATGAACAGCACCCCGGAGACGAGGTACAGGACGGCGGCGAGATTGGCGTTCATGATCTGATTTCCCCCTGTCCCGGCCGCTTACTTCTGCTTCTTCTTGTACATCGCCAGCATCCGCTGGGTGACGAGGAAGCCGCCGAAGATGTTGACCGCCGCGAAGGCCGCGGCCACGGCGCCGGCGCCCTTGGAGACCCACACCGAACCCGCGGCGGCCTCGCCCGAGGCGCCGTGCGCGGCGGCGGCGAGAAGCGCACCGACGATGATCACCGACGAGATGGCGTTGGTCACGGCCATCAGCGGGGTGTGCAGCGCGGGCGTCACGCTCCAGACCACGTAGTAGCCGACGAAGATGGCGAGCACGAAGATCGCCAGGCGGAACACGGTGGGGTCGACGGCTTCCATGGGAGCCTCCCTTTCTTGATGGCGCTTAGGCGGTCTTCAGGTTCGGATGGACGATCTCGCCGCCGCGGGTGACGACCGCGGCCTGCAGGATCTCGTCCTCGAAGTTGGGCGCGAAGGCGCCTTCCTTGTTCAGGAACAGGCTCGACAGGGCGAACAGGTTGCGGGCGTAGAGCGCGCTGGCGTCGGCGGCGATGCGGCCGGGCAGGTTGGCGTGGCCGAGGATCTTGGCGCCGTTGGCCGTCACCACGGTCTCGTTCAGCTTGGCGCCCTCGACATTGCCGCCCTGCTCGATGGCCAGGTCGACGAGGATCGAGCCGGCCTTCATCGAGGCGACCTGGGCGGCGCTGACCAGCTTGGGCGCGGGACGGCCCGGGATCAGGGCGGTGGTGATGACGATGTCCTGCTTGGCGATGTGGCTGGAGACCAGCTCGGCCTGCTTGGCCTGGTACTCGGCCGACATCTCCTTGGCGTAGCCGCCGGCGGTCTGGGCGTTCTTGAACTCCTCGTCCTCGACGGCCAGGAACTTGGCGCCCAGGCTTTCGACCTGCTCCTTGGTGGCGGGGCGGACGTCGGTGGCGGTGACCACGGCGCCCAGGCGGCGGGCGGTGGCGATGGCCTGCAGGCCGGCCACGCCCACGCCCATGATGAACACCTTGGCCGCGGCGACGGTGCCGGCGGCGGTCATCATCATCGGCAGGGCCTTGCCGTAGGCCTCGGCCCCTTCGATCACGGCGCGATAGCCGGCGAGGTTGGCCTGGCTGGACAGCATGTCCATCACCTGGGCCCGCGTGATGCGCGGGATGAACTCCATGGCGATGGCGCTGGCGCCGGCCTTGGCCAGCGCGTTCAGCGTATCCTTGTCCTGGTAGGGATTGAGGGCGGCGGCGACGATCGCGCCGCTCTTCAGGGCCGCGATCTCGGCGGCTTCGGGCGCGCGCACCTTGAACAGGACGTCGGCGTCCTTGATGGCGTCCTTGGCGGTCTTGGCGAGCTTGGCCCCGGCCGCCTCGTAGTCGGCGTCGAGGTAGGAGGCGGCGGCTCCCGCGCCGGCCTCGACCGTCACCGAAAAGCCGGCGGCGATCAGTTTCTTGACGGTCTCGGGCGTCGCGGCGACCCGCGTTTCGTTGGCGCGGGTCTCTTTCGTGACGGCGATGACGGCCATCGGCATACCTCCCCCGTGAGCGTTGTTCGCTCTTCCGAGCCCGCGCGTTTCCCGCGGACTCGGGATCCTAAAGTTGAAACGACGTTCGACGAAAAGCTAACACTTTCGTCGAACGTCGCTCCAGCAGCTTGGGCTGCTCTTTAGGGGAGGTTCTTGCCCCTTGTCGAGGGATTCCCTCGCGTCGGGCGCAAAATCTTGCCGATGTCTACCGGTGTCAGTGGCCCGGGGCAGCTTTTTCCCGAAGGAACACAATGCCCAGGGCGGTCATCACCACGGCGGTGATCGCCGCACCGACGAAGCCGGCCGGGGTGCAGAACAGCAGGGTGAAGAAGGTGACGAGCACGGCGACGGCGAGCGAGCCCCACTTGGTCATCTTGCCGAACGCGTCATAGGTCGCGACCTGCTCGTGGATGTCCATTTCACCGCGGTGGTAGTCGCCGGCCATGTGGTTTCGTCCCTGTGGAAAATTTATTGGCGTATCGCCGATACAACGGCGTGGCCTGGGGCTCAAGCGTCCACGACGGACCGATTGTCCCAGGCCTCGGCCGTAAAGCGGGCGCGCACGGCGGCTGTCGCCTGGTCGACCGAGATGTCGGTGATGCGGCCGGCGCCGCCGTCCAGGATCGACAGCCAGCGCGAATAGGCCGGCACGGGGCTGGTGCCCATCAGCCCGACCGCGGGCGTGCCGACGGCGGCGGCGACGTTCAGAGGGCCCGAGTCGTTGCCCAGGAACCCGGCCGACAGCGCGATCAGCGCCGCCGACTGGTCCAGCGTCAGGTCGCAGGCCACGACATTGCCCGGCAGGTCGCCGATCGCGGTCTGCGCCCGCTCGGCCTCGTGCGGGCCGCCGATCCAGAACACCGTGCCGAAGAGGTCCGACAGCGCGGCGGCGGCTTGGGCGAAGCGTTCGGCCGGCCAGGTGCGGGGAAGCTCGCTGGCCCCGATCCCCAAGGTCAGCCAGGGGCCGGGGCGGTCGGCGTAGCGGGCGGCGACGGCGGCCAGGGCCTTGGGATCCAGCTTCAGGGCCGGCTCGCGGCTGGTCACCACCAGGCCGTGGGCCTTCTCGAAGGCCTCCAGCTTGTCGATCCGATGGGCCGGCCGCATGGACTTGGGCAGGTAGGGGCCGGTGTTCAGCCAGCCCTCCTGGCCGTGGCCCAGGCCGAAACCCCGCCGCTCGGGCACGCCGGCCAGGGCCGCGGCGATGGCGGGGCGGTCGATCTTCTCGAGGATCCACACCGCGCGCGGCTTCTCGGTGCGGCAGATCCGCAGGAAGTCGAGCACCTCGCGCACGCCCTTGAGCCTGTCCTTGTAGTTCGGGGCGTCGACGACCTTGCTCACCGTCGGCTCGACGGCCAGCACCTCGGACGCACGGCTGGCCGGGCGGGCGGCCAGCACCACCCGGCCCTCGGGCGTGGTCGCCGCGATCGCGCGGATGGTCGGCAGATGCCACATCAGGTCGCCGATGCCACGATCGGGCGTGTAGACCAGCACCGGTCCGTTGGATTTGCCGCCCACGGTCAGGCCCAGGCGGCCAGCAGTCCGCGGAGCCCGGCCACGAAGGCCAGGGGCTGGTCGAGCATCACGTGGTGGTCGGCGTCGGGGATGGGCAAGCGCAGCACGTCCTTGGGCATGTGCGCGATCATATAGTCCAAGGTCTCGGCGTGCATAAGCCCGGACCGCTCGCCCCACATCAGGGCGGTCGGGCAGGCGATCTCGCTGAGCAGCACGCCAAGGTCGGGCATCGAGAACCGCTGCCAGATGGCCGGGTCGAACTTCCAGGTCCAGCCGCCCTCGACCTGCTTCAGCGAGCGGCGGGCGATGTAGTCGGCGATGTAGAGGTTCTCGCAGGGCTGCGGCGGCGCCAGGCGAAAGCGCGCCAGGGCCTCCTCCAGGGTCGGATAGACCTTGGTTCCGAAGCCCGAGCGCGGCGGCGGGCCCTTCCAGCGCTTCTCCGGCGGCTGGATCGAGGTGTCGACCATGATCGCCCCGCGTAGGCGTTCGGGGTATCGAGCGGCGCAGAACAGGGTGGGAAAGCCGCCGAACGAGTGGCCGACGAAGATCGGCTTGTGTCCACCCGCTTCCAGCTGGGCCGCCTCGACGGCGGCGAAGGCCTCGGCCGCGAAGGTGTCGGCGCTGTAGGCCTCGCGCCAGCCGCTGCTCCCCATGCCCGCCCACGAGATGGCCGCCACCCGCCAGTCCTTGGCGAAGGAGGGCGCGATGAAGCTCCACCAGTCGGCGTGGGCGCCGTTGCCGTGCAGGAACAGCAGGCCAGGCTTGCCGACCTCGCCCCAGGTCAGGAGCTCGATGTCGACGCCCTCGACGGCGATGGTCGAGCGCTCGGGCGCGATGGCGATCGCCGCCTCGAACCAAGCGGGGGCGGGCGGCGGCGCGCCGTTGAACGGGGCCAGCAGCGAGGCGGGCGGGCTGTGGTCGTCGGCCATGTTCAGGCCTCCTCGCGGAAGGCGATCTCGCCGGGGCGCGGCTTGCGGGGCGACAGCGCCTTGAAGATCCCGGCGCCGGTCATCAGGGTGCGCTCGCCGGTCCAGATGCGGCCGCGCACGGTGAAGATCCCGTCCTCTTCGGCCAGCAGTTCGCCGCGGCCCTCGACGAACTCGCCCAGCTGCGCGCCCGACAGGAAGTCGGTCATCAGCCGCACAGTGACCCAGCTGTACGACTTCTGCAGCGAGATGATCCGGCCCCAGGCCATGTCGGCGAAGCTCATCAGCATGCCGCCGTGGCAATTGCCCAGGCCGTTGGTGTGGTGCTCCTCGACGCGGAAACCCAGCGTGGCCTCGCCGGGGCCGTCGGCGCGCTCGTAAAGCGGCCCGATCTGTCGGCCAAAGCCCCGCGTCCAGTTCAGCTGGGCGTAGCCGGGCGGGATGGCGGCGCTCTGGGCCTCGGTCAGGTCATCGGACATGGATGAAGTCTAACGGCCGTTTGAATGAGGGGGCAAGTTTCCTTTGAGTACGGCTGTGGGGGCGCAGCCTGGCCCCGAAACTCAAGTAAGCTTGTCATCTCGGCCGTAGGAGCGCGCCAGCGATCCGTAGAGCCGGGATCTCCCACATCGGCAGGTTCGGCAGCCGTGGGAGATCCCGGCGCTCCGCTTCGCTACGGCCGGGATGACAACGCAAGGGGAGAGGCGGAGCGGCTGGCTAAGCCCTGACCTCGCCGAACTTCCCCGCCTGATAGTCGTGGATCGCCTGGACGATCTCTTCCCGGGTCGTCATCACGAATGGCCCGTGCGAGACGACCGGCTCGCGGATCGGGTCGGCGTGGCCCAGCAGCAGCACCGCGCCGTCGGCCGACGCCAGGTCCAGCCCCTCGCCGTCGGTCAGTTCCACCAGGTTGAAGGCGCCGGCCGTCTTGTCGCCGATCGTGATCGACCCGCGCACCACATAGAGGAACACCGCCCGTCCGGCCGGGATCGGCAGCGACAGCGCAGCCCCGGCGTCCAGCCGCACGACGCTCATGGCCACGCCGGTCAGCGACGCGATCGGACCCGTCACGCCATCGACCTCGCCCGAGATCAGCTCGATGGTCGCGCCGTCCTTTTCGATCTTCGGAATATCGGGCGCCTGCAGGCCGACATAGCGCGGCGCGGTCATCTTCAGCCGGCTGGGCAGGTTGACCCACAGCTGCAGGATCTCCAGTGGCCCGCCGTTCTTCTTGAAGGCCTCGGGCGACAGTTCGGCGTGCACCAGGCCGCTGCCGGCCGTCATCCACTGCACGCCGCCCGCGTCGATGACGCTCTCGTGGCCGCCGCTGTCCAGGTGCGACAGCTGGCCCTCGAGGATGAAGGTCACGGTCTCGAAGCCGCGATGCGGGTGCGGCCCGAACGGCAGGCCGCGATTGCCGGGGCGATAGGTCTGCGGGCCGTGGTGATTGAGGAACAGGAACGGATCCAGCTGGCCGATCGCCGGGCCGGGCAGGGGGCGGCGGGTGGTCAGGTCGCCGATGTCGTCGCGATAGGCGCCGTGCAGGCGGGCGATGGTGCGGGTGGTCATGCGAACTCCTACTCCTCCCCCGCATAGCGGGGGAGGTGGCGCGGCGCTATCAGCGCCGTGACGGAAGGGGCGACGGCCGGCACGGCGCCCCGTCTCGCCCCCTCCACCACTTCGTGGTCCCCCTCCCCCGCATGCGGGGGAGGAGCATTATGCAATCCCAGCCGCCCCCAGGACCGCCTTCTGCCGCTCCGCCAGGGCCTCTTCCGAGAAGCCCTCCAGCGAGGCCTCGAACAGGGCGCGCCAGTTGTGGCGGGCGCCCAGGTGCAGGAAGGCCGCGCCCAGGCCGATGGCGGCGCGGTCCATGAACACGAACTCGCGCGGGATGACGATGCCGCCGACCGATTTGAGCGCCTGGCGAACCTTGAAGGCCTCGCGGCGGCCATACTCGCCGGGCGGGGTGTCGTCGGCCACGGTGCGCACCCGGTCGTCCAGCAGCGGGCCGTAGATGAACCGCGCCCAGACGTTCAGCACGTCGACCAGTTCGTCGGTCAGGTTGGAGAAGCCCCAGCTGCGATAGGCCTCGACCTGGCCGGCGCGATCGTCCTCTGACAGGGCGCGATAGAGCCGCACCACGCCGCCCACGAAGTGCGGCGGGAACACCCGGATGCAGCCGAAGTCGAGCAGGTTCAGGTGCGCGGCCCCCTCACCGCCGAAGGTGTAGTTGCCCAGGTGCGGGTCGCCGTGGATGACGCCTATGTGGGTCATCGGGCCCCACCAGGCCTCGAACAGCAGGGCGGCGATGCGGTCGCGGGTCTCCTGCGGCGCGGTCTTGAAGGCCATCAGGCCCTGGCCGTCGAGCCAGGTCATGCTGAGCAGGCGCCGGGTGGAAAGCTCGGGAACGGGTTGCGGCGTCCTGATGTCGTCGCGGCCGGCGAAGAAGCCGCCGTAGACGGCCATCATCTTGGCCTCGCGGTCGTAGTCGAGCTCCTCGCGCAGGCGGTCGCCGATCTCCTCGATCATCTGCGTGGGATCGATCGAGCCGTCCATCTTCTTGAACAGGCCGATCAGGGCGCGCAGCTGGCCAAGGTCGCTTTCGACGGCGCTCTGCATGTCGGGGTACTGCAGCTTCACCGCCAGCCTGCGGCCGTCGGGCGCGAGCGCGCGGTGCACCTGGCCCAGCGAGGCGGCCGCGGCGGCCTCGTGCTCGAAGCTTGCGAACTTGCTGGCCCAGTCGGCGCCCAGCTCGGCCGCCATCCGCCGGCGCACGAACGGCCAGCCCATGGCCGGCGCGTTGGTCTGCAGCTCGGAAAGCTCCTTGGCGAACTCCGGCGGCAGCAGGTCGGGCACGGTGGCGAACATCTGGGCCGCCTTCATCAGCGGTCCCTTGAGGTTCCCCAGCGCCGCCTTCAGGGCCTTGGCGTTGCGGGCGGCCGCGTCGTCGCCGGCGAAGACCCGGTTGGCGCCGTAGCTGACGGCCGCGCCCGACAGACCCGCGCCCACCTTGGCGAAGCGGGCCAGGCGGCCGGAGAGGCGGTCGCGTTCCGGGTCGGACGTCATCAGGAACCTCCCCCCATGGGGGAGGCGATCGCGTAGCGATCGGTGGGGGGAGTGACTGCTAGCCTTCCGCCGCCGGGAAAGCTGAAAACGGCCCCCCACCGGCCTTCGGCCGCCTCCCCCACGGGGGGAGGTTCCTTCAGGGCGAAGCGTCTCACACCAACGCCTCGAACTCGTCCACCAGTCGTTCCAGCTGCCTGCAGCCGGCCGCCCAGAAAGCCTTGTCGCGCGGGTTCAGGCCGAAGGGCTTGAGGGCCTCGACATAGGTCCGCGTGCCGCCGGCGGCCAGCAGGTCCTCGTAGAGCGGCGCGAAGCCCTGCGGGTCCTCGCGGCGCTTTTCCATCAGGCCGCGCACCAGAAGGTCGCCGAACGCGTAGGCGTAGACGTAGAACGGCGCGTGCACGAAGTGGCTGACATAGGCCCAGTAGTGTTCGTAACCCTCGTTGAGCACGACGGCCGGGCCCAGGCTCTCGGCCATGGTCTCCATCCACAGCGCGCCGATCTGGTCGGGCGACAGCTCGCCGTCCTGGCGGGCGGCGTGGAACCTGCGCTCGAAGCGGTGGAAGGCGATCTGGCGGACCACCGTGTTCAGCCCGTCCTCGATTTTCCCTGCAAGAAGCCCCTTGCGGTCGGCCGGGGTCGCCTCGGCCAGCAGGCGGTCGAACACCAGGCCTTCGCCGAAGATCGAGGCGGTCTCGGCCAGGGTCAGCGGCGTGTCGGCCAGCAGGGTGCCCAGCGGCGCGCACAGGGTCTGGTGCACGGCGTGGCCCAGTTCGTGGGCCAGGGTCAGCACGTCGCGCCGCTCGCCCATGTAGTTCATGAAGACGTAGGGGTGGCGGTCGGCGGTGACCGGGTGCGAATAGGCGCCCGACTGCTTGCCGGCGCGGGGGCGGGCGTCGATCCAGGGCTGGGCGAAGAAGGTCTGCGCCGTGTCGGCGAACTTCGGGGCCAGGGCCTGGAAGCTCTCCAGCACCACGTCCTTGGCCTCGGCCCAGGGATAGGTGCGCGGCTGGGCCGCGTCGAGCGGGGCGTTGCGGTCCCAGTAGTCCAGGGTCTTGCGGCCCATGGCCTTGGCTTTGAGCGCATAATAGCGGTGCGACAGCCGCGGATAGGCCTCGACCACGGCCTGCTCCAGGGCGTCGACGGCGTCGGCGTCGACCTCGTTGGCCAGGTGGCGCGAATGGGCCGGGTCGTCATAGCGCCGCCAGCGGTCCTCGACCTGCTTCTCGAAGGCCAGGGTGTTCATCACCAGGCCTTGCGTCGAGGCGCGCTCGGCCAGCGCCTGGGCCAGGCCGTCTGCGGCGGCCTTGCGGCGGCGCACGTCGGGATCCGACAGGCGGTTCAGCGCCTCGGGCAGGGTCAGCTGTTCCTTGCCGACCTTGGCCGACAGCTTGGCCAGGGTCTCGTCATAGAGCCGCACCCAGTTGGCCACGGCCGGGCCGCGGTCGACGATGTAGCGCTCCAGTTCGGCCGACAGCTCGTGCGGGCGCGACAGGCGCAGGCGGCGCAGCCACGGCGTCCAGCGACGGGCCGGCTCGTGGGCGTCCAGCGCCGCGTTCAGCTCGGCGTCCTCCAGCTGGTTCAGCTCCAGCGAGAAGAACAGGCTGTCGGCGGCGATCTGCGAGGAGCGGGCGCGAAGATCCGCCTCGAACTTGGCCCAGGCCGGATCGTCGCGGGCGGTCGAGGCGGCCAGGCCCGCATAGGCGCCCACGCCCCACAGGCCGTTGACGGCCTCTTCGTAGAGCCGGACGCCGCGATCGAGCAGCTTGCCCAGGCGTTCGGGCTCGCCGCGGGCCTCGAGGAACATGCCTTCCAGCGAGGCCAGTTCGTCGTTGGCGGCCTTGGCGGCGGCCAGGTCGGTTTCGATCTTCGGGTCCTCGCGGCCGGCATAGAGGTCGGCGAGGTTCCACTCGGGGAGGGCGTCGGGCTTGAAGGGCGCGTTCATGGCAGCAAGGGATATGGCGTTGCGCAGGGGCTAGGCAATCGGCGCCGCGGCTTTCTCATGATCGGAAACATCGTCCTTTGGTCCGAGTTCCCCGCGAAGGCGGGGATCCAAGCCGAGCCGGCGGGACGAACATGGAAAGCGCCGGCGGCTGAAAGTCAGCTTGGGTCCCCGCCTTCGCGGGGATTGAGCGGAGTTTTAGAGCGCTAGAATCCGGAGCAGGGCTCAGGTCTCGAACGCGGCGATGATCGGACAGGGTCCACGATCATCGGCGCTGCAGGTGTGGAGCAGGCGCGAGAGGCCCGCGCGGGCGGCCTGTAGCTCCTCGATCTTGCGGTCCAGGTCGGCGATGCGTTCGCGGGCCAGTTCGCGCGCCCGCACCCGGTCTTCGCCGGCGTCCAGCGCCAGAAGCTCGCTGATCTGCTCCAGGGTGAAGCCGGCGGCCTGGGCGGAGCGGATGAAGCGCAGGCGCCGAACCGCCTCGTCGCCATAGCGCCGCACGCCGCCGGACAGACCGGAACCCTCGCCGCGCTGCGGCGTCTCCAGAAGGCCGCGGCGCTGGTAGTAGCGGACCGTCTCCACGCCCACGCCGCCGGCCCTGGCCAGGCCCGCGATCGTGGTGGCGGCGTTCGTCGTCGTCATCGCTTGACTCCGTACCATGGTACGGAATCCATATGAGCCCGGTCCCGCTCGCGTACAAGGAGACCGCCGTGACGACCGTCGCTTCCACCGCCCCCAAGAAGGCCGTCCTCTACCGCATGGTGATGGACAAGCACGTCTGTCCGTACGGCCTGAAGGCCAGGCATCTGCTGCGGTCCCGGGGCTACGAGGTCGAGGACCATCACCTGACCACCCGCGAGGCGACCGACGCCTTCAAGGCCGAGCACGGCGTGAAGACGACGCCGCAGGTGTTCATTGGCGGCGAGCGGATCGGCGGGTTCGATGACCTGCGCCGCTGGTTCGGCAACAAGCCCCGCGATCCCAAGGCCAAGACCTACACGCCGGTGATCGCTCTCTTCGCCATGACCGCCCTGATGGCCCTGGCGGCGACCTACGCCGTGGACGGAACGCCCTTCACGGCGCGGGCGGTCGAGTGGTTCATCAGCTTTTCCATGGTGGTGCTGGCCATCCAGAAGCTACGCGACGTCGAGAGCTTCTCCAGCATGTTCCTGGGTTACGACCTCTTGGCCAAGCGCTGGGTTCCCTACGGCTACGTCTATCCGTTCGCCGAGGGCCTGGCGGGCGTGCTGATGACGGCCGGGGCGCTGACCTGGTTCTCCGCGCCGCTGGCCCTGGTGATCGGCGGGATCGGCGCGGTCTCGGTGTTCAAGGCCGTCTACATCGACAAGCGCGACCTGAAATGCGCCTGCGTGGGCGGCGACAGCAACGTGCCGCTGGGCTTCATCTCGCTGACCGAGAACGTGATGATGGTGGCCATGGCGGTGTGGATGCTGGCGGGGCCGATGCACTGAGGCGGTGATTTCGCCGCAGGCCGAAAATCGACCGTCCGGTCACTCGACGTAGCTCTACCGTAACGATACACGACCTTCAGTAAATGTGTCTGGGGGCGGGTTATGTCGGGGTTGAGTTTTTCGCGGTCGTCGGCTCTGCGGCGGCGGTTCCTGGGCTGCAGCCTGACGGTTCTGGCGGCGGCCGCTGCGGGCACGGCCATGGCCGATTGCACGCCGCTTCCCGTCACCGCCTCGGCGATGACCACCTGCACAGGCACGACGCTCGGCCAGGTCACGGTGTCGACCAGCGGCTCGGTCGTCGTCGCCTCCGGAGCGCTGCTCCAGAGCGACGCCGGGCTCGACACCAGCACCCTGTTCGTCACGACGCCGACCGGCGCGGCGGCCACCACGGCGACGCTGCGCGTGGACGGGACCATTCGTGGTGACGCCGACGATCGCTCCGCTGCCGTGACGGTGCAGGCGCAGGTCGGCAACTACAGCTATCCGAGCACCCGCCTGGACGTCACGGTCGGCCAGGCCGGCCGCATCGAGGGCTGGGCCGCGATCTCGGCCGACGGCACGCAGTACAACGCCTTCGGCTACCGGCTGGCCGCAGCCACCCTCGACAACAGCGGCGTGGTGGCCGGCCGGGTGTACGGCCTCTACACCCCGAGCATCCAGTACGGCGGCTTCCTGTCGGTCAACAACCGCGAGGGCGGGGTGATCTCCGGCGGTGCAGTCACCGTCTACACGCCGGGCAGCGTCGCGGCGATCTACGCACCGGTCGGCGTCCTGACCAACGCCGGCCTCATCGACGGCGGAAACGGCGCGGCCTACGCCTTCTATCCCTACGGCAACAGCAGCCTGGGCGTCCTGCCCTCGCAGGTCATCAACACCAGCACCGGCGTGATGCGCGGCCGCGACTACTTCGGCGCGATCTACATTCCGTTCGGATCGGTGACGATCGACAACAGCGGCCTGATCCTGAACGACGGCGGCGGCAACGCCATCCGCACGGCCAACAACGTCACGCTGAACAACCGGGCGGGAGGCGTGATCACCGCCACCAGCGGCGATGCGATCATCACCAACGGGGGGACGATCACCAACGCCGGCACGATCAACGGCTCGATCTACATGACCTCGGGCAACTTCTGGAGCGCGTCGGTCCTCGACAACACTGGCGGCGTCATCAACGGCAACATCGTCTTCGGTTCGGCCGATGACACCCTGATGGGCACGTGGGACTTCACCCGGAACACCCTCGCCGGCGTCTCGGGGCGCATCAACGGCGGGAGCGGCCTCAACCGCCTGCTGTTCAACATCACCGCCGACGCCAATGTCGACGACCTGGCGGGCCGGGTGGTGCTGCCGACCAACTTCCAGCGCCTGGCGCTGATCCTGGCGCCGAACGTGACCGCCACGCTCGGCGGCGACGCCATCGACGGCCTGACCATCGGCGGCGCCGGCAGGTTCGTGACCACCGGGGCGGTGAGCGCCTGGGGGCCGGCCTTCGCCTACGCCTGGTCTTCGGACTCCACCGCCAAGCTGGCCTTCGAGAACAGCGGCCAGATCCTTTCGGCCCTGTCGTCGACCTCCGACGCGGCCGTGATGCTGCAGAACCTGCGCAGCTTCACCAACACCGGCGCGATCACCGGCCTGACCGGCGGCGGCGCCCAGGCCAGCTTCTACGGCTGGGACAGCGCCGGCGTGTTCACCAACAGCGGCTGGGTCGTCGGCGACGCGACCGCCCTGTCCATCAACTACGGCTCGCTGACCAACAGCGGCACGATCGTCTCGACGCGCGGCGTCGGCCTCAACCTGTTCGGGTCGGGCCAGTCCAGCAACAGCGGTGCGATCACCGGCGTGACCGTCGGCGCCTCGATGAGCGGCGGGACCTTCACCAACAGCGGCAGCGTCGTCGCCACGGCCGCCGACGGCGTGGGCGTCAGCCTGTCCTCGACCCGCTTCGAGAACAAGGCCGGCGGCGTGGTCACCGGGACCAAGAACTCGATCATTCTGACCGACGGCCAGATCTACAACGCCGGCACGCTGAACGGCGATGTCGGCCTGTATTACAGCTGGTCTTCCGGCTCCAACACCTATGTCGACGAAGGCGGCAAGCTGAACGGCTCGCTGCGGTTCGGCGCCGGCAGCGACCTGCTGGTCACCGACGTGGGCAACTATGTCGACGGCGTCTTCAGCAACATCACCGGCCAGGTCGACGCGGGCGATGGTTCCGACCGCCTCGTCCTGCGGGTGGGCGCCGACGCGACCGCCAAGTTCAAGGCCGCCGCCACCTTCGAGCGCATCGGCTATGAACTGAGCAACGGCGCGGCGCTGACCCTGACCGCCGACGCGCCGATCACCAAGACCCTGACCCTGGCGGGCAAGGGCTCGGTCGACATGGACGTCGATTTCGACGTCGTCGACCAGATGGGCATCGTCGTCACCACGCCCTATGCCGGCGGCTATACCGATCCGGGCGAGGTCTCGATCATCAGCCGGGGCGACCTGTCGTTCCGGGCCTCGCCCAACGGCTGGGCGTCGGTCGGCATCCAGCTGCTCGACAAGTCCACCTTCGACAATCGCGGCGCGATCAAGGTCTCGGGCCGGCCCTACACCAGCCCGCCGTCCGCGGGGATCTCGGGCGGCGCCCTGGTGACCAATTCGGGCGTGATCAGCCTCGACTTCGCCGCCGGGATCAACGGCGCGCTGAAGGTCGTCAACAGCGGCCAGATCGTCCAGACGGCCGACGGCGGCCTGTCGTACGGCGTCTACAACGTCAACAGCCTGGAAAACAGCGGCACGATCAGCACCGCCGGCGCCGCTGTGACGCTGAACTACACCAACTACTACACGCCCGCGACCGACGCCCCCAGCGTCGTCAACAGCGGCACGATCCGCAGCACCGCCGGCACGGCCATCGTGCAGTACAGCAACACGCGCGGGGCCACGATCACCAACACCGAGACCGGTCTCATCGAGGCGGTCGGCGGCACGGCGATCCAGACCGGCTACTTCGCCGACACCGTCCGCAACGACGGCGAGATCGTCGGCAACATCAGCCTGGGCTATGGCGACGACCGTCTGGAGAACTACGGCTCGATCACCGGGCGGGTCGACCTGGGCGACGGCAACGACACCTTCGTCCAATGGGTGGGCGGCTCGATGACCGGCGTCGTCGACGGCGGCTGGGGTCTCGACACCCTGACGATCGACTCCACCGGCGGCGGCCGCATCACCGGCGCCCAGTTCCTGAACTTCGAGCGCTTCACCCAGATCGGCGACGGCGGCATCGTCTATGCCGGGGTCTTCTCGGCCGACACCATCCGCCTGGAAGGCGGCTCGGCGATCGTCGAGGCCGGGACCTCCGTCTCGACCTCAGGCTATGTGACGGTGTTCAGCGGCGGCGACGGCAGCGAGCATGTCGACAACGCCGGCCGCATCGCCGGCAGCATCAGCCTGGGCGGCGGCACCGACACGGTCGTCAATCGCGGAATCATCACCGGCGCGGTGGCGCTGGGCGCGGGCGACGACGTCTTCACCGAAGGCGCCGGCTCGTCGGTGACCCGCGGCGTCGACGGCGGCGCGGGCGAGGACACCTACATCGTCGAACTGGCCGGCGACCGCACCGGCATCGGCGCGCGCACCAACTTCGAACGCCTGGGCGTGCAGGGCTCGGGCCGCCTGACCCTGGCGCTTGACCAGAGCTGGAGTCAGGTCAGCCTCGACGGCGCGTCGCTCGACATGGTCGGCGGCGGCTACGCCGTGGGCTCGGTCACCGGCGGCGACAAGGCCGAGGCGGTGTCGTTCGACGGCGAGATCGCCACCGTCAGCCTCGGCGGCGGCGACGACAGCCTGACCCTCGGCGCGACCGTCATCGGCGGGCTGAAGTCGGGCGGCGCGGGCGTCGACCTGCTGCGCTTCACGGCGACGAGCCCGGTCACCCTCACGGGCCAGGTCTCAGGCTTCGAGACGATCAGGCTGGACGGCGGCGCGCTGTCGGTGGCCGGCTCGCTCGGCGCGGCGGGCGACGTGATGAGCTTCGGCGACGGCGGCCAGACCCTGTCGATCCTGGCCGGCGGCGTCCTGAACGGCACGGTCGACCTGGGCGCCGGCGACGACGTCCTCAACCTGGCGGCCGGCGGAACCCTGGCGGGCGCGGTGCTGGGCGGCGCGGGCAGCGACCGGGTCAGCATCGACCTCATTTCCGACCTGTCGCTGCGCGGCGACCAGCTGCAGCAGTTCGAGATCCTGGAGGTCACGGGCACGGGCGCGCTGAACTTCACCGGCGGGGCGGCCAAGTTCGATCGCCTGATCACCTCCAGCCTGACCCTGTCGATCGCCTCCGGTTCGAGCCTCTCGGCCAGCGACGTGACCCTGGGCGCGGCGGCCAACACCGTCACCGTCGACGGCGCCTTCCAGGGCCGCCTGGACCTGGGCGCGGGCGACGACCTGCTGCGCCTGACCTCGGGCGCGTCGTTCAGCGGCTCGGCCAACGGCGGCGCCGGTTACGACCGGATCGAACTGGCCCTGGGCGGCACGGACGCAGCCCCGATCGCCTTCGGCAGCGGCGCCTTCACCGGCTTCGAGGCTCTGGGCATGCAGTCGGGCGTCGTCAGCCTGGCGGGCGACTACGGCTTCGAGACCATCCGGGTGTCGGGCGGTCGTCTGATCGGCCTGGCCGGCTCGCGCATCGCCGGTTCGGTCACCGTCGGCCAGGGCGCGACCTTCGGCTCGGCCGGGACCGTGGTCGGCGACGTCGTCGTCAACGGCACGCTGAGCCCGGGCGCCTCGCCGGGCACGATGACGGTGATCGGCAACGTGACCCTGGCCAGCGGTTCGACCAGCCTGTTCGAACTGACGCCGACCCTCAGCGACAAGCTGGCGGTCTCGGGCCGGGTGACCATCGCCCAGGGCGCGACCCTGAAGCTGACCGGGGCGGCGACCGCCCTGACGCCCGGCCGTCGCCTGGACCTGATCGTCGCCGACGGCGGCCTCAGCGGCGCGTTCTCGACCATCCAGGGCGGCGAGGGGCTGAACCTCCACTTCAGCCAGTCGGCCACCCGCCTGCAGGCGCTGGGCCTGTTCACCACCAACCCGAGCTTCTCGCAGGAAGTCTCCAGCCTGGTGACGACCCTCAACACCGCCCTGATCGCCGACAAGGCCAGCGCTAGCCTGGTGTCGGCCCTGCCGGCGCTGGTCGACCCGACCACCGGCGTCAGCAACGGCGCGGCCCTGGCCCGCCTGACGCCGCAGGCCTACGCCTCGGCCGCGCAACTGGCGACCGAGGACGGCCTTTCGGTCATCGACGCGGCGCGCGAGCAGTCGCGCTTCGCGCCGCAGACGGCCGGCCTGTTCGGCTTCGGCCAGGCGATCGCCGGTCGCCGCGACCTCGACGGCGACGCCGGCGCGGGCGTGGCCGGCGCCAAGATCGACGGCGCGGGCGTGATCAGCGGCGTCGGCTATGGCGTGAAGTCGGCCTGGGCCGGCGCCTTCGTCGGCTATCTGAACGGCCGCCAGCGCATCGGCGTCCTGGACGCCCGCACCGACCTCGACAGCTTCGTGGTCGGGGTCATGGGTTCGGCCGAGTACCGGGGCCTGACCCTGGGCGCGAGCGTGGCGCATGACCGCGCCGACGCCGACACCCGTCGCGCGGCGCCCGGCGGCCTGGCCAGCGGCGACTACAAGCTCAAGAGCTGGTTCGCCGACGTGAACCTCAGCTATCCGGTGGCGGTCGGCGACGACTGGGCCGTTCGTCCGAGCCTGGGGGCCAGCTATGTGGCGACCAAGCGCGGCGACCTGGTCGAGCGCGGCGGCGGCGGCCTGGGGCTGACCCTCGCCAGCGAGACGACGACCACCTGGTTCGTCGACGGCCAGGTGGAGCTGCGCGGCGGCCAGGCGGCCGGCGCGCGCGTCCATCCGTACGCCTCGCTGGGCTTCCGCAGCCGCGTCGGCGGCGACGATGCGGCCGCCTCGGCGCGCCTGACGGGCCTGGACGCCGTGATCCTGGCCACCGGCGTGCGCCGCGAACGCACGCTGGGCACGCTGGGGGCCGGCGTCGGCTACGACCTCACCGAGCGGCTGACGGTCTCGACCTCCTACGCCGGCGAGTTCGGCGACGGCGGGCGCCAGGCGGCCCTCGTCGGGCTGAACTGGAAGTTCTGATCCAGGCAAAGGAAAACCCCGGGAGGCGACTCCCGGGGTTTTCTGTTTGGACCTTGAGCGGCGAAGGGGCGGGGGTCAGTGAACCCCCAGCGCCTCCGGCGTCACCGTCACGAGGTCGGCGTCGCCGAGGGTGACGGCGGCCAGCTGGCCCGGGACCTGGGCCAGGACGCTTTCGGCATAGACCCGCAGCAGCTGGCCGCGCAGGGCCTCGGCTTCCGGCGCCAGGGCGCCCTTGGCCAGCATCCAGCCGCCGACCGTGTCGCCCAGCAGCTTCAGATAGGCCGTGGCGCCCGACAGGGCGTCGGGCATGGCGCGGGCGCGGCGCTCGACCAGCCAGGCGGTGGCCGAGGCCGCGGCGTTCAGCGCCGCTTCCAGGCGGCCGGCGACCGGGGTCAGCGAGGCGTCGGCGGCCTTCAGGGCCTCGATGGTGTCGCGGATGTCGTCCATCAGGTCGGCCACGGCCTGGCCGTCGGCCAGACCCAGCTTGCGGCCGATCAGGTCGATGGCCTGGATGCCGTTGGTGCCTTCGTAGATCGGGGTGATGCGGGCGTCGCGATAGTGCTGGGCCGCGCCCGTCTCCTCGATGAAGCCCATGCCGCCGTGGATCTGCACGCCCAGCGAGGCGACCTCGACGCCGACGTCGGTCGACCAGGCCTTGGCGATCGGGGTCAGCAGCTCCTCGCGCAGCTTGGCGGCCGCGCGGGTCTCTTCGTCGGCGGCCGCGTGGGCCAGGTCGGCGGCGACGGCGGTCGACAGGCAGATGCCGCGGGCGGCCTCGATCTTGGCCTTCATCAGCAGCAGCGTGCGGCGCACGTCCGGGTGGTCGAACAGGCGCGAGGGATAGGCGCCGGTCCAGGCCGAGCGGCCCTGCACGCGCTCCAGGCTGAAGTTCAGGGCCTGCTGGTAGGCGCGTTCGGCGATGGCGGTGCCTTGCGCCCCCACCTGCAGGCGGGCGGCGTTCATCATCGTGAACATGTGCGCCACGCCCTGGTGCAGCTTGCCGACCAGCTCGGCCTTGGCGCCTTCGAACAGCATCACGCAGGTGGGCGAGCCGTGGATGCCCAGCTTATGTTCGAGACCGCCGACGCGCACGTCGTTGCCCGCGCCCATCTTTCCGTCGTCGTCGACCAGCACCTTGGAGGCCAGGAACAGCGAGATCCCCTTCACGCCGGGAGGGGCGTCGGGGGTGCGGGCCAGCACCAGGTGGACGATGTTGTCGGTCGCGTCGTGGTCGCCCCAGGTGATGAAGATCTTCTGGCCCGACAGGGTGTAGCCGCCCTGGCCGTCGGGGGTGGCCATGGTGGTCAGGGCCGCCAGGTCCGAGCCGGCCTGCGGCTCGGTCAGGTTCATGGTGCCGGTCCATTCGCCCGAGACCAGCTTGGGCAGGAACACCGACTTGTGGCGATCGGTGCCGTGCAGGGCCAGGGCCTCGATGGCGCCCAGGCTCAGCATCGGGCACAGGCCGAAGGCCATGTTGGCGGCCTGCACCATTTCCAGCGTGGCGATCTCGAGCGCCTTGGGAAGGCCCTGGCCGCCATGGTCGGGCGAGGCGGCCAGCGAGGTCCAGCCGGCCTCGGCGAAGGCCTTGTAGGCGTCGGCGAAGCCCGGCGCGCTGCGCACCACGCCGTTTTCCAGCTTGGCGCCCACGAGGTCGCCGGCCCGGTTGATCGGGGCCAGCACTTCCGAGGCGAACACGCCGGCGGCTTCCAGCACCGCGTCGACCGTGTCGGCGTCGGCCTCGGGATAGGCGTCGGCCAGGCGGCCGAAGTCGGCCACATGGCGCAGGGCGAAGGCGAGGTCGCGGACGGGGGCGCGGAAAGTCATGTGGGGGCCGATCTGTTCAAGCGTCGGGTTGGGGTATGTGATCCCTGTTTAGATCGCACGACCTACCGCGCCAAGGACCGCCTGTCGATCACGGCTTCGTGAGGAGACGCCCCTTCAACTCGACGGTGAAGTTCCTAAGTCGGGGTAATCAGCAACCGTCACTATGACAGTTTTGTCAGTTTGGAGATCTGAGACCATGGCTCGCCCCTTCGCCTACGCCATTCTAGCCGGCGCCCTTCTCGCCGCTCCGCTCGCGGCCCCGGTCGCCGCCCTGGCGCAACCGGCGACGGATCCCGCCGCCGCTCCGGCCGGGACCTGGGCCCTGGACAAGCGCCACGCCAGCCTGACCCTGCGCGTGAAGCACTTCGGCACCTCGAACTACACCTTCCGCCTGTCGGGCCTGGACGGCTCGTACAGCTTCGACCCGGCCAAGCCGCTCGACTCCAAGGTGTCGATCACCGTCGATCCGAAGTCGGTCGACACCGGCCTGCCGAACTTCAACAAGGAAATCTCGGACGATCCGAAGTTCTTCGACTCGGCCAAGTACCCGACCATCACCTTCGTCTCGACCAAGATCGAGCAGACCTCGGCGGGCAAGGGCAAGCTGACCGGCGACCTGACCTTCCGCGGCGTGACCAAGCCGGTGACCCTGGACGTCACCTACAACGGCTTCGCCAAGACCCCGTTCGGCTCGCAGATCATGGGCTTCTCGGCCACGGGCAAGATCAAGCGCTCGGAGTTCGGCTTCACCCACCTGGTGCCGATGGTTTCGGACGACGTCGACCTGGCGATCGAAGCCGAATTCAATCCGAAGAAGTAAGACAGTTACCTAGTTAGGACGGCCCAATGACCGCCGAGACGCATTCCAACCCCGCCTCGGCGGCGGGTCCTGTCCGCTACACGACGGTGGCGATCATCCTGCACTGGCTGATCGCCGCCGCTCTGATCTTCCAGGTGATCCTGGGTTGGCGGGCCGATGACGGCCCCAAGGGCGCGGAAACCTTCGCCCTCTTCCAGCTGCACAAGTCGATCGGCATCACCATCCTGGTGCTCAGCGTCGCGCGCCTGCTGTGGAAGCTGACCCACAAGTCGCCGCCGGCCCCGGCCGGCCAGCCGACCTGGGAGAAGCTGGCCGCCAGCGCCGTGCACGTCGGCTTCTACGTGATCATGATCGGCCTGCCCCTGACCGGTTGGATCATCGCCTCGACCAGCCGCATCAACATCCCGACCGTCCTCTACGGCGCCATCCCCTGGCCGCACCTGCCGGGCCTGCCCGAGCTGGCCGCCGGGGCCAAGGACGCCTGGAACGACTTCGGCCACATCGGCCACAGCGTGCTGGTGAAGTTCACCTACGTACTCCTGGCCCTGCACCTGGGCGCGGTGGCCAAGCACCAGATCCTCGATCGCGACGAGGTGTTCGGCCACATGGCGGCCGGCGCCAAGCCGGGCCTCAAGGAGCCGCGCCTGTGGCTGGCCGCCGCCGGCTTCGCCGCCGTGGTCGCCGCCGGCTATCTCTACACGCCCGCCAAGGCCAAGGCGCCCCAGCCCGCGCCCGAGCAGAGCGCCGCCGACGAGCTGGCCCTGCCCGACGAGGCGCCCGC
>NZ_JBFTJR010000070.1:0-22749 GCF_056395525.1 Caulobacter sp. 10L414 | reverse complement strand
TCGCCGCGCCGCCCGCGCCCGTCGTCGCCGCGCCGCGCACCTCGGCTGCTTCCGCGCGCGACGCGGCGGTCAGCTGGCGCGGCCTGATCCTCGGAAGGCTCAAGGCTTACCGGCGCTATCCCCGTCGCGCGCAGAGCGCCGGGCAGGAGGGCGTCGTCCACGTCGCCTTCACCGTCGACCGCGCCGGCCGGGTGCTGGCCGCCAGGATCGCCAAGGGCTCGGGCTATCCGCTGCTCGACGAGGAGGCCCTGGCCACCGTGCGCCGCGCCTCGCCGATGCCGCCGCCGCCAGAAGACGTGCCGGGCGACCCGGTCGAGGTGCTGGCGCCGATCGAGTTCTTCGTCGGATGAGCTTCGTGCGTCGGTCAAAGCATCGATTGTCACCGGTTACGGCTAGCCAAGCCGGCGCCACGCTGTAGAGTTGAGTCGAGTGTTCGCGGCTGGGCAGGGGCCCGGCAGCGAGGGGGCGAATGCGGGTTTCCGGGGCGTGACAGTTTCGAAAGGGGCGTCGGACGACGCGGTCGTCGCGGCGCACGCGCGGCTGGCGCAGGACGCCGGGTTCCAGTTCGACCGGGCGGTGTTCACGCCGCCCAAGGTTCCCGAGTGGCTGCGCTACGTCGGCAAGTTCTTCGAGTTCATCGCGCCTTACCTCAAGTGGGTGTTCTGGGGCGCGCTGGCGCTGCTGGCGGCGCTGATCGTCTACGCCATCGTTCGCGAACTCCTGCGCATCTGGGCCCCGGCGCCGCGGGCCATCAAGCCGCTGGTGGTGGCCGAGGCCGGCTGGCGGCCCGACGCCGCCGACGCCCGCGACCTGCTGGCCGCCGCCGACGAGCTGGCCGCCAAGGGCCTGTTCGTCGAAGCCGCCCACCTGATCCTGCTGCGCAGCGTCCAGGACATCGAAAAGCGCCGTCCCCGCGCGGTGAAGATCTCGCTGACGGCGCGCGAGATCGCTCAGTTGCCGGCCATTCCTGAGGGCGCCCGCCCGGCCTTCGTGGGCATCGCGCGCCTGGTCGAGCGCGGCCTGTTCGGCGGCCGCCCGGTCGGCGCGGCCGACTTCGCCGAATGCCGCGCGGCCTACGAGGCCTTCGCCCTGCCGGAAGGCTGGCGCGGATGAGCGCGTCTCAGTCCATGGGCAAGTCTCCCGGCATGTTCTCGCCGATGACCATGCTGGTGCTGGTTCTCGTCGGCGTCATCTCGTTCACGGGCCTGGCGGTGCTGTCGGCCTACGCGCCTGAACTGCGCAAGGGCGACAACGGCGGCGAGCACGCCCTGTCGCGCTCGTCGGTGGGTTTCGGCGCCGTCTCGCGCCTGCTCAGCCTGATGGGCGAGCCTGTCCTGACCAGCCGTGGCGACCTGCCGGCCTCGGCCGAGGAGGGCCTGCTGGTCCTGACGCCGTCGACGGGCATGTCGCCCGCGCCGCTCGAGCGCAACGACCACATCGGCCCGACGCTGATCGTGCTGCCCAAATGGGTGGTCGGCGGGCATCCCAAGCGTCGGGGGTGGGTCACGATCCTCGGCGACAACGACTTCCGCGAGACCCTGTCTGTCCTGCCCGTGCCGTTGCGCAAGGACCTCAAGCTGAACCAGGGCAAGGGCAAGCGCACGGTGCGCCTGCGCCGGCCCAGCGGCGAGGCCTTCGGCGCGCCGGTGCAGATCGACCAGCCCCGCAGCCTGTCGGGGCCGGGCTGGACGCCGGTGCTGGTCGACGAGGGCGGCGCGACCGTGCTGGCCATGCACGCCGACAGCTGGACCTACGTGCTGGCCGATCCGGACTACCTGAACACCCAGGGCCTGAAGACCGCCGACGGCGCGCGCACGGCCGTGGCCATGCTGAACCTGATCCGCGACGAAGACGCCCCCGTGGTCTTCGACGTCACCCTGCACGGCTTCAAGCGCACGCGCAGCCTGATGCGCCTGATCTTGGAACCGCCGCTGGTCGGCGCGACCCTGGTGGCCGCGGCCCTGGCCCTGCTGGCCGGCGCCCAGGCCTTCGCGCGCTTTGGCCCGCCGCTGCGCTCGCGCCGGGCGGTCGCTCTGGGCAAGGCGGCGCTGGCCGACAACACCGCCGGCCTCGTGCGACTTGCCGRCCGCGAGCACCGCATGGCGCGGCTCTACGCCCGCCTGATCCAGGCCTCGGCCGCCCGCGCCATCGGCGCGCCGCGCGGCCTGGACGGCCAGGATCTCGTCGATTTTCTCGATCGCGTCAGCCGCACCGTCGGCGCGACCAACACCTATTCGGCCCTGGCCGATCGGGCGCTGACGGCGACGCCGTCCGACCTGATGGCCGTGGCGCGCGATCTCCATACTTGGAAGCAGGAGCTCATCCGTGGACGTCAGTGAAGTCGGGGCGCTCGCCGCGCGGATCCGCTCGGAGATCGGCAAGGCCGTCGTGGGCCAGGACGACGCCGTCAACCTGCTGCTGACGGCGTTGTTCGCCGGCGGCCACGTGCTGCTGGAAGGCCCGCCCGGCACCGCCAAGACCCTGCTGGCCCAGAGCTTCGCCCGCACCGTCGCGCTCGACTACGGCCGCATCCAGTTCACGCCCGACCTGATGCCCGGCGACGTGATCGGGGCCAACCTGTTCAACTTCCAGACCTCGACCTTCAGCCTGACGCGCGGTCCGGTGTTCTGCGAGCTGCTGCTGGCCGACGAGATCAACCGCACGCCGCCCAAGACCCAGGCCGCGCTGCTGGAAGCCATGCAGGAGCGCCACGTCACCATCGACGGCAAGTCGCATCCGCTCAGCCCGCGCTTCACCGTGGTCGCCACCCAGAACCCGATCGAGCAGCAGGGCACCTATCCGCTGCCGGAAGCCCAGCTCGACCGCTTCCTGTTCAAGCACGTGCTCGACTATCCCAGCGCCCAGCAGGAGCGGGCGATCATCGTCGGCCACGGCTCGCGCACCGGCCAGATGGATCCCAAGAGCTTCGGCGTCGAGGCCGTGGCCGAGCGCGCCGCCATCGACGCGGCCATCGACACGGTGGCCAAGGTCCGCCTGACCGACGAGGTCGTCGGCTACATCGTCGACCTGGTGCGGGCCACCCGCGAGTCCACCGACATCGAGACCGGCGCCAGCCCGCGCGCCGGCGCCATGCTGGCCGTCGCCTCGCGGGCCCGCGCGGCGCTGGACGGCCGCGATTACGTGATCCCCGACGACGTCAAGTCGCTGGCCGCGCCGGCCCTGCGCCACCGCCTGATCCTCTCGGCCGCCGCCGAGATCGAGGGCCGCAAGGTCGACCACGTGCTTTCGGGCCTGGTCGAGCGGGTGGCGGCCCCCCGGTGATCTATCCCACGCGCCGCGCCGTCGTCGCCCTCGCCGCCGGGGTTCCCGGCGCGCTGGTCGTCGGCGTGCTCGCGCCGGCCGGGTGGCTGGCCGGACCGATCTGGATCGGGGTCATGCTGCTGGCCATGGCCGCCGACGCGCTGTCGGGCGGCTCGCGTTCGCGCCTGGTCCTCGACGAGCCCGAGCGGCCGTTCCTGTCGGTGGCCCGCACGGCGCCCATCGCCTTCGTCACGCGCTTCGGCAAGGGGCCGGTCCCGGGCCGCGCCGAGGCCGCCCTCGACGCCGACGAGCGCCTGGGCCTGCAGCCTCGCTTCGCCCGGGCGCAGGTCGAGCAGCGCGCCGCCGTCTTCGACTTCTCCCTGACGCCCGAGCGGCGCGGGGAGGGGCGGCTGCATCGCCTGTGGGTGCGCTGGACCGGGCCGCTGGGCCTGGTCTGGAAGCAGCAGACCTTCACCCTCGAGATCGATGCGCCGACGGGAACCGACCTGCAGGGCGTGCGCGAGGAAGCCGTGCGGATGCTGGCCCGCGACGCCATGATCGGCAGCAAGACCCAGGTCGATCGCGGCGAGGGCTCGGAGTTCGAGGCCCTGAAGGAGTTCCAGACCGGCATGGATCCGCGGGCCATCGACTGGAAGCAGTCGGCGCGGCACCTGCACCTGCTGGCCAAGGAGTTCCGCACCGAGCGCAACCACCACGTCGTCCTGGCCATCGACGGCGGCCGGGCCATGTGCGAGCCGGTCGGCGGCGCGCCCAAGGTCGACCGGGCCATCAACGCCGGCCTGCTTCTGGCCTATGCCTGCCTGCGCTCGGGCGACCGGGCGGGTTTCTACGCCTTCGACTCCGCGCCGCGCCTACTCACCGGCGTGGTCAGCGGCCTGGACGCCTTCCGCCAACTGCAGCACGCCGCCGGCCGCATCGACTATTCGACCGAGGAGACCAACTACACCCTGGCCCTCAACACGCTGGCGGCCAAGCTGCGCCGGCGCTCGCTGGTAGTGGTGTTCACCGACTTCACCGATCCCACCGCCGCCGAGCTGATGATCGAGGCCTGCACCCACCTGCTCCGCCGGCACCTGGTGCTGTTCGTGGTCATGCAGGACGAGGAGCTGGAAGCCATGACGGCCGCCGAGCCGTTCGAGCCGGCCGACATCTCCCGCGCCGTCGTCTCGGCCGGCCTTCTGCGCGAGCGTGAGGCCGTGGTCGCCCGTCTGCGACGCCTGGGCGCCCACATCGTCGAGGCCCCGGCCGCGCGCATCGGTCCGGCGCTGATCAACGCCTATGTCGACCTCAAGCGGAAGGATCTCCTGTGATCGACGTCAAGGTCGACGGCCGCCTGAAGAGCCAGCGCTTCCGCCAGGAGCGCGAGGCCGACTGGAAGCGCCTGGAACGGCTGATGGAGAAGGTCGAGAAGGGTTCGATGGCCAGCCTTTCCGAAGAGGAGATCCTGGCCGCTCCGGTGCTCTATCGTTCGGCCCTGTCGTCGCTGTCGGTGGCCCGCACCACCTCGCTCGACCGGGGCATGATCGACTATCTGGAGATGCTCTGCGCCCGGGCCTACTTCTTCGTCTACGGCTCGCGCGAGACCCTTCGCGGCCAGCTGGCGGAGTTCTTCGCCGGCGGCTGGCCGGCGGCCGTGCGGAGCCTGTGGCGCGAGACCCTGGTCAGCGTGGCGCTTCTGGTGATCGGGGCGCTGGTCGGGGCCTGGCTCTTCGGCCAGGACGCCGAGTGGTACTACGCCTTCATGCCCAAGGAGATGACCGGCGGACGTGATCCGGCGGCCACCACCGAGATGCTCCGCTCGACCCTGGACGGCAGCAAGAGCAGCAGCGGCCTGTCGATGTTCGCCACCTTCCTGTTCACCCACAACGCCCAGGTGGCGCTGCTGGCCTTCGCGCTGGGCTTCGCGCTCTGCGTCCCCACCGCCATGCTGGTGATCTACAACGGCGTGATGCTGGGCGTGTTCTTCTCGCTGTTCGCCAGCCGGGGTCTCGGCGTCGAGGCCGGGGGCTGGCTGGCGATCCACGGCGTGACCGAGCTCTTCGCTGTCTGCCTGGCCGGCGCTGCGGGCCTCAAGATCGGCTGGTCGGTGGCGTTCCCGGGCGAGCGCAGCCGCCTGGACGCGGCCGCCGAGGCCGGCCGCTTGGCCGCGACCGTCATGGGCGGGGTCGTGGTCATGCTGTTCTTCGCCGGCCTGCTGGAGGGCTTCGGCCGCCAGCTGATCACCTTCACGCCCGCCCGCTACGGCGTGGCGGCGGCCACGGCCCTGGTCTGGGGGCTCTACTTCTACGGCCCGCGCCGGAGGGCCAAGGCATGAGCGACGCCGCCACGCTGAAGCTGACCCGGCCCTTCGTCACGCCCGAGGGCGTGGACCTGCGGCTGCAGCTGGCCGACGCCAGCCAGCGGGCCGGCGCCTTCCTGCTGGACGCGGCGATCATGTTCGCCGTGCTGACCGTCGCCTCGATCCTGATCGCCATCCTCGGCATCGGGGCCCTG
This sequence comes from Caulobacter sp. 10L414, assembly GCF_056395525.1. NCBI lineage: Bacteria > Pseudomonadati > Pseudomonadota > Alphaproteobacteria > Caulobacterales > Caulobacteraceae > Caulobacter > Caulobacter sp. 10L414. Next base: position 16,974 of record NZ_JBFTJR010000070.1, on the reverse strand, counting down.
GCCGCGGCGGGCCTGAAGGGCGGCGAGGTGATCGCCGTGCTGTGGCTGCTGGGTTTCTTCCTGCTGCGCAACTTCTACTTCGTCGGCTTCGAGCTCAGCGCCGCGGCCGCCACGCCGGGCAAGCGGGTCATGGGCATCCGCGTCGCCGCGCGCGACGGCGGCCGGCTGCGGCCCGGCGCGATCTTCGCCCGCAACGCCATGCGCGAGCTCGAGGTCTTCATCCCGATCAGCATGCTGTTCGCCCCGACCATGGGCGAGGGCGGGATCGAAGGATGGATGTACCTGCTGGGGATCACCTGGGCGGCGGTCTTCGTGCTGTTCCCGCTGTTCAACAAGGACCGTCTGCGGGCCGGCGACCTGATCGGCGGCACCTGGGTCGTCCGCGCGCCCAAGCGCAAGCTGATGCGCGACATGGCCGACGAGGGGGCCGAGCGCCTGCAGCGCTACGCCTTCACCCTGGAGCAGATCGACGCCTACGGCGCCAAGGAGCTGCACGTGCTGGAAGACGTACTGCGCCAGCGCGACCGCAAGACCATGCGCGCGGTGGCCGACCGCATCGCCGGCAAGGTGGGCTGGACCCGCCTGCCCGAGGAGGACGACTACGACTTCCTCAGCGCCTACTACGCGGCCCTGCGCAAGCGGCTCGAGGCGCGCCTGCTGATGGGCGTGCGGCGGCGCGACAAGCACGACACCGCGCGCTGAGGCGAAAGGCTGGGGTGATCAGGCGGCCGAGCGCAGGAAGCGGCCGGCGCGCTCGCCCACGACGTCGCCGTCGCTCCAGGCCAGGGCGCCGTTGACGAAGACGTGCTCAACCCCTCTGGCCGGGCGCGTGGGGGCCTCGTAGGTGGCCTGGTCGATGATCGTCTCGGCGTCGAAGACCGTCAGGTCGGCCTTCATGCCCACGGCCACCCGGCCGCGTCCCGCCAGGCGGAAGGTGTCGGCGGCCAGGCCCGTCATCTTGTGCACCGCCGCTTCCAGGCTGATCAGCTTCTCGTCGCGGGCGTAGTGGCCCAGCACGCGCGGGAAGGCGCCCCACAGGCGCGGATGCGGACGCTTGTCGTGCGGCAGGCCGTCCGAGCCGACCATGCAGCACGGATGGGCCAGGATCGAGCGCATGTCGGCCTCGGCCATCTGGAAGTAGCTGGCGCCGCCGGGCATCAGCCGCTCGGCCGCCTGCGGCTGCGGCAGGCCCCATTCGGCGGCGATCGCCGCCAGGGTGCGGCCGGCCATCTCCGGATGCGGCTCGGACCAGTTGACCAGGATCTCGACCTCGCCGTCGGCCAGGTCGGGCCGGATGATCGTCGAGCCGGCCGTGTAGGGATAGCAGTCCAGGTGCAGCGGCTGGCTCTGGCGGGTCTGGTCGATCAGGCCCAGGGTCTCGGCCGCGCGGCCCCAGTTGCGCACCCCGGCGCACTTGTGGTGCGACAGGATCAGCGGCGCGCCGCTGGGCGCGGCCACGGCGAAGGCCTCCTTCAGGGCTTCGATGATGCCTTCGCGCTCGTCTCGGATGTGGGCGGTATAGACGCCGCCGGCCTGCGCGACGGTGCGCGCCAGGGCCTGCAGCTCTTCCATGTCGGCCGCCCAGGCCGGGGCGTAGAACACCCCCGAGCTCATGCCCAGCGCGCCCTCCGACAGGGCGTCGCGCAGCAGGGCGTCCATCGCCTCGCGCTCGGCCGCCGTGGCGGGGCGCTCCAGGTCGTCCATGCACAGCACGCGCAGGGTCGAATGCCCGACCAGCGCGGCCACGTTGATGCGCGGGCAGGCCGCCTCGATGGCGCGGCGATAGTCGGCGAAGGCGGCGTAGGCGAAGTCCTCGCGCGCGCCCAGCAGGTTGAACGGCTCGGCCACGGCCTCGTCGAAGCGCAGCATCGGCGCCGAGATCCCGCAGTTCCCGGCGATCACCGTCGTCACGCCCTGGCTGATCTTGGGCAGCATGTCGGGCTGGGTGATGCAGACGAGGTCGTCGTGGGTGTGCACGTCGATGAAGCCGGGCGCCACCACCAGGCCCGAGACGTCGATCGCCCGGGCTGCGCCCACCGGCAGGGACGGGCCGACGGCGACGATCATGTCGCCGGCCAGGGCGACGTCGGCGACGAACGCCGGGCCGCCGCTACCGTCGATGACCGTGCCGCCCTTGAGGACGATGTCGGCGGCGGGGAGGGCGCTTGCCATGTCGTGGGTCGGGCTGCTCAAGGGACGGGTCACTCAGAAAAAGGTCTTTAGGCCGCCCAGCACGCCGTAGGCCTCGTCGACCTCCAGCAGCACCGACCACTTGTCGAAGGTCGTGCAGGGGTGGGAGATCTCGAAGCCCAGAAGGTCGCCGACGGCCAGGTCGGCGTCGGGGGCGATCGTGAGGAAGCCGTGCTGGTCGGCCAGCTTGGCGGTGACGATCCCGTCGACGGCCTGCGCGGCGTCGTGCAGGCCAGGACGGAACCAGCGGCGGGCCGTCGGCAGATGGATGTCGAACGAGACGTCGCGCTTGCCCATCATGACGATGGCCATGTCCGGCTGCGGACGCGAGATCACCCGGGTCCAGACCTCCAGCGCAGGCCGCAGGCGCGGCGGGGCGCCGACGGCTTCGCGGGCGTCCATGCGGCTCAGCAGCTCGCGATAGAAGCCGCTGTCGTGGGTGACGTAGCAGCCGCTGCGCAGCACGATCTCCGCGCCCGGCGCCTCRCCGGCCAGGGCCCGGGCCACCAGGTCGTAATAGGCCGAGCCGCCGGCGGTCAGCACCACCTCGCCCGCCGCATAGAGGCTTTCGGCGCGCAGGGCGTGGTGCAGGCCGATCAGGCCGTCGAGATAGGCGTCCACCTCGGTGGCGTCGCGCGCGGCGTGGTCGCTGAAGACCAGGCCCTCATAGCCCTCGACGCCGTGCAGTTCGACGCCGGGCAGGGCGTGGACCAGCCGGCCCAGCGCCAGGCCCTCGCTGGCCGAACGCACGCCGCAGCGGCCGTCGGCCATGCCCAGCTCGATCAGCAGCCGGGCGGGCGGCGCCTCGGGCGCGGCGGCGAAGATGTCGGAGATCGCCCGCACGCCGGCTTCGCCGTCGACCAGCACGTAGACCGGCCGGTCGGGCGCCTGCTTCGTCAGGTCGCGAAGGCATTCGATCTCGGCGCGGCCGACCAGCTGATTGGCCAGGATCAGGCGCGGGGCGCCGATCTGGTGGCACAGCTTCAGCTGGGTCATGGTCGCCGCCGTCAGGCCCCAGGCGCCGCCCTCGATCTGGCGCGCCAGCAGCTGCGGGCACATGGTGGTCTTGGCGTGGGGAGCCAGCTTGGCGCCCGCCGCGTCGACATAGGCCTGCATGACCGCCAGGTTGTTGTCGATCGCCGCGCGCCTTAGCACCGCGGCCGGCATCGGGATGTCGCCGCCGAGCAGCGACAGGCCGCGTTCGGCCAGGTCGCCAAGGGTGCGCACCGAGCCGTCCAGCGGGACGGCCTTGGTTCCGGGCGCGAGGACCAGCGTGTCGAGATCGGCGGGCGACATCATCGGCGTCAGGCCTGCGGAACCAGGGCGATGACCTCGATCTCGACCTTGCAATCGACCATCATCGGCGACTGCACGCAGGCGCGAGCGGGGAGGGCGTCGCCGAAATAGCTGTTGTAGACGCGGTTGAAGGCGTGGAAGTCGCGGGCGTCGTCCAGCCAGACATTGGCCTTGACCACGTCCTTCAGGGTGCAGCCGGCCTTGGCCAGGATGCCGACGATGTTCTCGATGACCTTGTGGGTCTGGGGCACGACGCCGCCGTCGACCAGCACGCCGTTCTCGTCCATCGGCACCTGGCCCGAGACGAAGACGAAGCCGTTGGCGACCGTGGCCTGGCAGAAGGGCAGGGCGTTGCCGCCGGTGCCCGTGGTGGCCGCGCCGATGCGTTGGATGGACACGAAATTCTCCTGACTCAAGGTCGAGTTCCGACCTTCAGGAGCCACGTCGGATGTAATCGTGTCAACGAAAATGTAGCAAAACTATCATTCCTGATGTTGGTGAGGGCTCGGCCTTGATTGCGGCGCGACATCGTTGTCGGTATCTGTCGTCGGGCGAGCGTTGTCTGGTGAAGGGATCGGGGGATGAGTCAGTCTGAAAGCGCCGTCGACGACGGCGACATCCTTCCGCGCATCGAGGCGATGATGGAGGCGATGACGCGCTCGGATCTCAAGATCGCCAAGCTGATCCTGAAGTCGCCGCACGAGTTCGTCCGCGCCAGCGTCAAGTCGGTCGCCACCGACCTGGGAGTCAGCGAGCCGACGGTCCTGCGTTTCTGCCGCACCGTCGGCTGCGAGGGCTTCAAGGACCTGAAGTTCCGCCTGATCCAGGAGTTGGCCCACGCCCAGGCGGTGACCGACCAGCGCGAGCGGGCGGCCCGTCCGGCGCCGGCGCGGCCCGAGCCGCATGTCGCCCTGGGGGCTGACGCCGCGGTCGGCGACCGCCTGTTCGACACCATCATCGACGCCCTGGGCCGCACGCGCGAGACCTTGAACGAAAAGGATTTGCAGGCAGCCGCCCTGGCCGTCGCCAAGGCTGCGCGCGTGGTGATCTACGGCATCGGCGGCAGCTCGGCCGCCCTGGCCAGCGAGATCCACAACCGCCTGTTCCGGCTGGACGTGCCGGCCATGGTGTTCACCGACGGCTACGCCCAGCGGATGTCGGCGGCGATCCTGTCGCCGGGCGACGTGGCGCTGTTCCTGTCGTCCACCGGCCGTCCGCGCGAACTGCAGGAAAGCATGGAGCTGGCCAAGCACTACAAGGCTGTCTGCATCGCCATCACCGACGCGGATTCGCCGCTGGGGCGCGACGCCGACATCTGCCTGCACGTGGGGCTGTCGCCGTCCGGCGTCGAGGAGTTCCAGCCCAACCCCATGCGCTTCGCCCAGCTGTTCGTCATCGACCGGCTGGCCTATGCCGTGGCCGCCTCGCTCGGCGAGCGGGCCCACCAGATGCTGCGCCGCGCGCGCGGCAGCGTGGCCTGGCTGCATGGAATCGCGCCGCAGCAGCCGATCGGCGACTGATCCTCTGGCGGCCTGTCGACGGCCTATCGGGGACATGGCAGGCGAGGGGGGAGCTCTCTTCTGGAGGCGTCGTCGTCCTATGCTTTGCGGGCGCGGCGTATCGCCTATGGCGGCGATCGGAATTTAATCCATATCTTGATAGCGGTCTCATGCGCTCCGCGTGTGTGGATGGGGCTGCTCGCGTCGCGTGGAAAGCGTATCTTTCATCGGTGCCGCATTTGTGGGCGCCTCTTTGTGCGCTGAAAACAAAGGGTATTTCTGGCTCTTGGGGTGGTCCCATAGGCAATCGTTTTATGATTGCTACATAAATGAATGTTTTGTGATTGACGTTATATAGGGCCTGTGACAATCCTTCCTGCGTCCTGAACAGGGCGGGAAATGAAGGCGTCGGCGCGGTTCGCAATAGTATCCGCGCATGAATGTCCCGAATTCGAAAACATAAAGAGCATCCCTGCGTGAGCAGGGAAGTAATAACACTTACCTGGAGTCGGGTTCAGCGAGCGCCAACAGTGCGCCCGGGCTCGCACTCCTCGAGCAAGGGGGCTGGAAGTTGTTGAAATTGAATCGCCGTACCTATGCCGGCACGGTCTCGGCTCTTGCGCTGCTGTCCTGGGGGGCTGTCGCGCACGCCGGAGGCCAAGCCGAGACCCAGGCCGCCGAGGCCGACGCCACGGTCTCCGAAGTCGTCGTCACCGGTTCGCGCATCGCCTCGCGCGGCTTCACCCAGCCGACGCCGACCACCACCGTCACCGCCGAGGACCTGGAAAAGGCCTCGCAGCCCAACGTCTTCCAGGCCATCGTCCAGATGCCGGCCCTGCAGGGCAGCACCGGCAAGACGGTCTTCGTCAACAGCACCAGCAGCGGCATGCAGGGCCTTAGCTCCTTCAGCCTGCGCGGCCTGGGGCCCATCCGCACCCTGACCCTGCTCGACGGCCAGCGCGTCACGCCCGCCAACATCAACGGCGTCTCCGACGTCAGCCAGTTCCCGCAGCTGCTGATCAAGCAGGTCGACGTGGTGACCGGCGGCGCCTCGGCCTCCTACGGCTCGGACGCCATCGGCGGCGTGGTCAACTTCGTCACCGACAAGACCTTCGAGGGCTTCAAGGCCCGTCTGGAAGGCGGCGAGAGCAAGTATCGCGACAACGACACCTTCGTGGCCCAGGCCGCGTTCGGCGACGCCTTCCTCGATGACCGCCTGCGCGTCACCGGCAGCGTCGAATACAGCCGCGAGGCCGGCGTCCTGGCCGGCGGCTTCGGCGAGCAGCAGGCCGGCGGTCGCGACTGGTACGAGACCCCCGCCATCCAGGTGCGTCCGCTGGCCTCGACCACCGACGGTCTGCCGCAGTACCGCGTCATCAAGGGCGCCCAGCAGATCCAGTACGCCAAGTACGGCCTGATCACGAACGGTCCGCTGCAGGGCATCGCGTTCGGTCCGGGCGGCGCGCCCTATCAGTTCCAGTACGGTTCGGGCGGCACGCCCAACGGCGCCGGCGGCGTCACCGGCTGCTTCGCTCCGTTCTGCGTCGGCGGCGACCTGTCGGGCGGCATCGGCGCTTCGCCGACCCTGGCCGCGCGCCTCAAGCGCAAGGTCGCCTACGGCCGCGTCAGCTACAAGTGGGGCGACGACGACGAGATCTACCTGACCACCAACTTCGCTCAGGTGAACTCGCTCAACCAGCCCAACGTCGGCGCCGAGCGCACCGGCCTGACCATCCAGTGCGAAAACCCGTTCGTGCCGGCCGCCATCCGTACGGCCTGCGTGAACAACAACATCACCAGCTTCCAGATGGGCACCAGCAACGGCGCCTTCGGTCCCATCGACGTCAACGTCAAGCGCGAGCAGGAACGCTTCGTGCTGGGCGCCAACGGCAGCCGCGAGCTGTTCGGCACGTCGTGGAGCTACGACGCCTACTACGCCTACGGCGTCAACCGCATCAGCATCGACGTCGACAACATCACCCTGACGCCGCGCTATAACGCCGCCATCGACGCCATCGCCGGCCCGAACGGCACGGTGATCTGCCGTGACCCGATCGCCCGCGCCAACGGCTGCGTGCCGCTGAACATCATCGGCAACGTGACCCAGGACCCGGCCGCCCTGGCCTATGTGATGCCCAAGAACGGGCCGCGCCAGCGCTCCAAGCAGAACGAGTCCGTCGCCGCGTTCAACGTCACCGGCGAGCCCTTCCAGTCGTGGGCCGGCCCGGTGGCCATCGCCGCCGGTCTGGAATGGCGCGAGGAGAAGTACCGCACCATCGGCGACCCCTACGGCGACGGCGCGACGGCCGACAACGGCTACACCGACGACTACAAGGCCGATCCGCTGCTGCGCACGGCGGGCAACAACTGGTACGCCGGCAACTATCACGGCGGCCACGGCTCCTACAGCGTCACCGAAGGCTATCTGGAAGCCAACGTGCCGGTGCTGCAGTCCGAAACCCTCGGCGAGGCCAACATCAACGGCGCGGTCCGCCAGACCAAGTACAGCACCTCGGGCAACGTCACAACGTGGAAGCTGGGCGGCGTCTGGAAGACTCCGGTCCAGGGCCTGCGCCTGCGGGCGGTGACCTCGCGCGACATCCGTGCGCCCAACCTGGGCGAGCTGTTCGCGCCGCCGGTGGTGACCAACGCCACCGTCCTCTATCGCGGCACGGCGGTGAACGTCCTTCAGGAGATCGTCGGCAACAGCAACCTGCGTCCCGAAAAGGCCCGCAACACCGAGATCGGCGTCGTCCTGGCTGAGCCGGCCTGGCTGCCGGGCTTCAGCTTCTCGGCCGACTACTTTGACATCAAGGTCGACGGCGCCATCAACTCGCTGGCCGCCCAGGACCTGGTCGACCTGTGCGTCGCCGGCAACCAGGAGATCTGCGGGGCGATGCTGCTGACCAGCACCCAGCCCAACACCAACTTCGTGCGGGTGCAGGCCTTCAACGTGGCCACCATGCGCACCAAGGGCGTCGACCTGGAAGCGATCTACCGCAAGAACCTGGAAGACTGGGGCCTGCCGGGCACGCTGTCGATCCGGGCCCTGGCCACCCACGTCATGAGCTTCAAGACCACCTCGGGCGTGCTCGGCACGATCCCGGTCGAGAGCGCCGGCGTGAACCTGTCCAACACCCCTGACTGGAAGGCCACCTTCAGCCAGACCTGGGCGCTCGACCGCTTCAGCCTGACCCTCTACCAGCGCTGGATCAGCGACGGCGTCTACAACAACGAATACATCGAGTGTCAGACCAACTGCCCGGTCTCGACCGTGCAGCGCCGGACCATCGACAACAACCACATGGAGGGGGCGACCTACGTCGACCTCGGCGGCACCTACGACGTCAACCAGAACGTCACCGCCTACTTCAAGATCGACAACATGTTCGACGAGGATCCCGTCGCCGCGCCGACCACCAACGTCAGCCCGGGCGTCAACCCCTACCTCTACGACACCATCGGCCGGATGTACCGCGCGGGCGTTCGCCTGCGGTTCTGACCGTTGTCCTCGGGCGCGCTTCTGCGAGCGCGCCCATCACCGGCCGCGAAGCCACTCCCTCCCCGGTAAGCGGCCGGGCCTCAGCCCCAAGGCGGATCCCCTGCCTTGTTCGGCTTTAGATTCCCCGGCGCCACAAAACCCCACGGCGCCGGGGAATCGCTCTTTCCTGGCGCCCGCGGAGCGAAACGTCGCCCGCCTCTACTAGGGTGGTGGTCTCGTCATGATGGTGCTCGCCGTTGTCGCGTTGATCGCGCTGCTGGTCGTGCTGATCGCCTGGGGCAAGGTCCCGCCGTTCCTGGCCTTCCTGGTCGTGGCGCTGGGCGGGGCTGTGCTGTTCGGCATGCCGCTGGCCCAGATCCCCAAGTCCCTGGAGAAGGGCGTCGGCGACATGCTCGGCGGCCTCGTCGCCATCATCTGCCTCGGCGCCATGTTCGGCCGCGCCATCGCCGACAGCGGCGCCGCCCAGAGCATCGCCCGCGCGCTGATCGGCGCCGTGGGCCTGCGCTTCATCCTGCTGGCCATGGCCATGACCGGCCTGATCGTCGGCATCCCGCTGTTCTACAGCGTCGGCTTCGTGGTCATGATCCCGCTGATCTTCTCGATCGCCAAGCGGGCCAACCTGCCGCCGGTCTATGTCGGCCTGCCGCTGCTGTCGGGCCTGTCGGTGGCCCACGGCTACCTGCCGCCGCACCCATCGCCCGCGGCCCTCGTCACCCTGTTCGGCGCCGACACGGGCCTGACCCTCGGCTACGGCCTGATCGTCGCCATCGCCGCCCTGATGGTCGGCGGCCCGCTGCTCACGCTCGTGCTCAAGCGCGTCAATCTGCTGCCGCTGGGCGGACCGCCCGCGGACTCGCCGTTCGCCGCCGAAGAGGCTTCCGACGCCAAGGCGCCGGGGCCGATCAACAGCTTCACGACCGCGCTGCTGCCCGTGGTGCTGATCGCCGCCACCACGGCGCTGCTGGTCGCCTTCAAGAACCCGTCGCCGACCCACGACCTGATCGGTTTCCTCGGCAACCCGGCCGTCGTGCTGACGCTGTGCCTGATCTACGCCACCTTCAGCCTGGGCGTGCTGCGCGGGATCGGCATTCCTCTGCAGATGCAGCGCTACGGCGATGCGCTGAAGGACGTGGCCTCGATCCTGCTGATCCTGGCCGGGGCGGGGGCCCTGAAGCAGGTGTTCGTCGACAGCGGCGTCAGCGCCACCCTCGGCGGCTGGCTCGGTTCGCTGCCGCTGCACCCGCTGGTGCTCGGCTGGCTGATCGCCGTCGTCATCCGCGTCGCCCTCGGCTCGGCCACCATCGCGGGCCTCACCGCCGCGGGCCTGATCCAGCCCCTGATGGCCACGACCGGCGTCGACCCGAACCTGATGGTCCTGGCCATCGGCGCCGGCAGCCTGATGTTCTCGCACGTCAACGACCCGGGCTTCTGGCTGTTCAAGGAGTATTTCGGCCTGACCCTGAAGGAGACCCTACTGTCCTGGACGGTGATGGAGAGCCTGGTCGGCATCGTCGGCCTGGTCTGCGTGCTGGGGCTCAGCCTTGTCGTCTGATCGCGCCCTCGACCGCCGAGCCTTCTTAGCGAGCGCGGCCGCTGCCGGTCTCGCCACGCCGGCTCTGGCCCGCGCCGCCGACGGCTGGTCGTGGCTGAACGCGCCGCAGACCTGGGCCTGGAAGGACGGGACCCTGGCCTGCGAGGCCGGCCCGGGGACCGACTTCTGGCGTCGCACAGCGGGCGGACCACTGATCGACAACGGCCACTTCTGGTTCCGCCGTCAGTCCGGCGACTTCGAGATGACCGCCGTCCTGGCCGGCGACTACGCCGCCGACGCCGACCAGACCGGCCTCATGCTGCGCCTGGCGCCCGACCTCTGGATGAAGACCGGCGTCGAGCGGCTGGGCGGACATCTGCACTCGGCCACCGTCTTTACCCGCGACTGGTCGGACGGCTCGTCGCTGGTGATCCCCGACGCGCCGGCCGTGCGGGTCAAGCTGCGCCGCTCGGGCCAGACCCTGTTCTGCGCCCACGCCGTGGGGGAGGGCGCCTTCGTCGACACCCGCCTTGGCCACCTGCCGATGGCGCAGACGGTGGACCTCGGCGTCATGGCCGCCTCGCCGGCCGGCAAGGGCTTTGCGGCCCGCATCTCGAACATAACGATCAAGAGCCTCTGAGAAGAGGCCGCTGGGAGCTGACCATGCCTTTCACCCTCCGACCCATCGCGGCCGCTGTCGCGCTCGCCGCCGTGCTGCCCGCGCCGGCCCTGGCCGCCCAGGCCTTCGCCGTCACCCCGGCACCGGCCAAGATCGCGCCGGCCAAGGGCGCGCTGGCCCTGCGCGCGGGCGACGCCGTCTGGATCGCGCCGGGCGACGCCGAGGCCCGCGGCGCGGCCCAGTGGCTGGTCGACACCCTGGCGGCCACGCGCGGCGTGCGCCTGGCGATCAAGGAAGGCGCCCCCACGGGCGCCGGCGGCGTGGTGCTGTCGCGCGACGGTCCGGAAGGCGAGGCCTACGCTCTGGACGTCTCGCCCCAGCGCGCGCAGATCCGCGCCAAGGACAAGGCCGGCCTGTTCTACGGCGCGGTGTCGTTGTGGCAGCTGGCTGGTCAGGACAAGGCCGGCGCGCCGGTCCGGGTCCAGGCCGTGAGCATCGAGGACGCCCCGCGCTTCTCCTGGCGCGGCCTGATGCTGGACAGCACCCGCCACTACCAGAGCCTGCCGACGATCAAGCGGATCATCGACGGCATGGCCAGCCTCAAGCTCAACACGCTGCACTGGCACCTGACCGACGACCAGGGCTGGCGGCTGGAGATCAAGAAGTACCCCAACCTGACCGACCATGGCGCCTGGCGGCGTCCGGCCGGGGCGGCGGGCTACAAGGCCTCCGGCGAGGAAGTGCGATACGGCGGCTTCTACACCCAGGACCAGGCGCGCGAGATCGTCGCCTACGCGGCCGCCCGCAACATCGTCGTCGTGCCCGAGATCGAGATGCCCGGCCACGCCCAGGCGGCGATCTCCAGCTATCCGCAGCTGGGCACGCGCCCGGCCGCCGAGCGCGTCATGGCCGACTGGGGCGTCTATCCCGACATCTTCAACGTCGACGATGCGACCTTCGCCTTCCTGGAGGACGTGCTCGACGAGGTGATGGCGATCTTCCCGTCGGAGTACATCCACGTCGGCGGCGACGAGGCGCTGAAGGCCCAGTGGGAGGCCAGCCCCAAGATCCAGGCCCGCATGAAGGAACTGGGCCTGGCCGACGAGCACGCCCTGCAGAGCTACTTCATCCAGCGCATCGAAAAGCACCTCAACGCCAAGGGCCGCCGCTTGGTCGGCTGGGACGAGATCCTCGAAGGGGGTCTCGCGCCCAACGCCACGGTCATGTCCTGGCGGGGGCTGGAAGGCGCCGTGGCCGCCGCCAAGCAGGGCCACGACACGGTGCTGGCCCCGGGACCGGTGCTCTATTTCGACCATCGCCAGAGCACCTCGCCCGACGAGCCGCCCGGCCGCGGCAAGCTCTCGACGCTGAAGAGCGTCTACGCCTTCAATGCCGAGCCGTCCGAGCTGACGCCCGAGCAGCACAAGCATGTGCTGGGCATGCAGGCCACGATGTTCAGCGAGCACATCCGCACCGACGAGCGGGCCGTGACCATGCTGTTCCCGCGCTTGGCGGCCCTGGCCGAAAACGCCTGGACCCCGCGTGACAAGCAGGGCTGGGCGGGCTTCGAGGATCGCCTGCCGGCGACGCTCGGCCGCCTGTCGGACCTGGGCCTGGCCTACGACGCCGTGCCGTTCGAACCGCAGGCCGCTTTCGACTGGCCCAAGGGCGGCGAGATCGGCGCCAGCCTCGACACCGGCCTGCAGGTCGGCGAGGTGCGCTACACCACCGACGGTTCGGAGCCGACGGCGGCCTCGCCGCGCTACGCCGGGCCGCTGAAGCTGTCGGCCGGCGCGCAACTGAAGGCCCGCACCTTCCAGGGCAAGCATCCGCTGGGCCGCGTGCGGGCCTGGAACGTCACGGCCGACACCGCCCTGACGCGCCGTTCGCACCAGCTGACGCGCTGCACCGAGGGTCTGATCCTCAATCTCGAGGATGACGGCGCGAACGAGAAGGGCGAGCGCGCGACCTTCCTGCTCGACATCCTCAACCCGTGCTGGATCTGGAAGGACGCCGACCTCTCGGCCGGCGCCAAGCTGACCGTCACCGTCGGCCAGCTGCCCTACAACTTCCAGCTGGGCAACAAGCTGGAGCCGCTGCCGGTGCGTCCGCCTTCGCGGCCCGAGGGCGAGCTTGAGGTGCGCTTCGGCTGCAAGGGTCCGCGCCTGGCCACCGTGCCGCTGACGCAGGCCGCCAAGAACTCGGCCCTGACCGAGATCGTCATCGACGCCCCGCCGCGCGGCAAGGGCGACATCTGCTTCACCTTCGCCAGCAAGGCCATCGAGCCGATGTGGGCCGTGCACAGCGTGCGGATCACGCCGGGCGTCGTGGCCAAGGCGGATTAAGGGGGGCGCGGTAATCCGCGGCCCCTAGGGGGCGGACTCAATTGTCAGGATCTGAAGGGCTAATATTTTCAAGAGCTTATAATATTGTCATCCCGACCGTACGCCCGCGAAAGCGGGCGGGAGCGCCGGGATCTCCCACCGTTCAGACCCCGCCGACGTAGGAGGTCCCGGCTCTACGGACCGCTGACGCGCTCCTACGGCCGGGATGACAAGCGTTTCCAGTTTCCAATTGAGTACGGCCCCTAGCTCGTCATCCCGGGCGAGGGCCGGGATGACGAGCGCCTGGGCGGCGCTGGGAGGGGGCCGTGGCGCCGCCTTTCGGGCGTGTCCTAGAACAGCGCCCGCAGACCCATCACCACGTTGCGCCCGCGCAGCGGGGCGGCGGTGGCGACGAACGAGGCGTGGTTCAGCGCACGCTCGTCCAGGAGGTTCGTACCGCGCAGGAACACCTGGCCGATCACTGGGCCCATGGGCAGGTCGTAGGCCACCGTGGCGTTGACCATGTTGTAGCCCGGCGTTTGGCTTTCGAAGGCGGCCGTGCGGTCCTGGTCGAAGGCCCGCACGTACTCGACATTGCCGCTCCAGGCGCCGTCCTTCAGGTCGCTGCGCGCGCCCAGTCGGCCGGCCGGAACGCGCGGCAGGTCGCCGCCGTCCTTCAGCCTGGCCCGCACGTAGTCGCCGAACGCCGTCACCGACAGCCAGGGCTTCAGCTTCTGGGTCACCTGGCCCTCGACGCCGGTGAAGCGGGCGTCGTCCTGGCTGTAGCGCACCAGGCGGAAGTCCTCGTAGCGGTCCAGGGTGTCGGCATAGATGTAGCCGTCATACTCATAGCGATAGACGCTGGCCGAGAAGGTCGTCGCGCCCTGCGTCTTGCGCAGCGCCAGTTCCGCCGAGGCGGCGGTTTCGACGTCCAGGTCGGCCGAACCGATCTCGTAGGTGTTGGTCGCCAGGTGCACCCCGCGGGCATAGAGCTCCTGGGCGCTGGGCGCGCGCTGCGAGCGGGCCACCGACAGCGAGGCAGCATAGCCCGGCGTGAAGGTCCAGCTGGCCGCCGCCGAGGCCGAGAACGGCTTGTGGTCGGCGTCCACGCGGCCCTCGGCGCTGGCTTCCTGCCACTCCTGGCGCAGGGCCCCTTCGAACCGCCAGTCGCCGGCCACATACTCCTCGACCACGAACAGGGCCCGGGTCTGCGTCCGGCTTTTCGGAATGAAGGCCTCTTCGCCGACGGCCGAGAAATCGCTCTTGCCCACCTGCACGCCGACCACGCCGCGCACCCCGCCGATCGGCGCGTGCTGAACCTCGACCCGGGCGTCGTAGCCCTTGTTGCCGAAGGTGGTGGCGATCGCGCCGTCCTCGATCTCGTGGTGGCGATAGTCGGTGTAGCCGCCGCGCAGGCGGATGCGCTCGACGCCGGCGAACGGGTCGTTGATCTCGCCGCGCACGTCGACGCGCTTGCTCAGCAGGTCGACGACCGGCGCGCCGTGCTCTTCGCCCTCATGGTCGTGATCGTGGTCGTCCTCGTCCGCATGGTCGTCATGGCCGCCGCAGTGCAGGGTCGCGCCGTGCGGATGGCACGACTCGTACTCGTGGCTGTGGCCCGGCAGGCCGTACTTGCTGTCCTGCTGGGTGTAGGCCGCGCCGAGATAGCCGCGCGAGCCGATCCACGACAGGCCAAGGGTCGCCGTCGAGGTGCGGTTGAAGGTGCCGGGAACCGTCGAGCTGTCGAAATCGGGAACCTCGTAGTCGTCGGTCTTGCGGCCGGCCGCCTCGATGCGCACGGCGAACTGGCCGACGCCGGCCGTCAGGCCCAGCACGCCGGCCCGCTCGTTGTCGCCCGAGCCGAAGCGCACTTCGGCCACGCCGTCGCCGCCCAGCGGCGGGATCTGCGTCGGGATCTTGCGGTCGATCAGGTTGACCGCGCCGCCGATCGCGCCGCCGCCGTAGAGCAGGGCGCTGGGGCCGCGCAGGATCTCCACGCCCTCAAGCAGCAGCGGTTCGCCGGAAACGGCGTGGTCGGGCGACACCTCCGAGGCGTCCATCAGGGCCGCGCCCTCGCTCAGCACCTTCACCCGCGGCGCGGTCTGGCCGCGGATCACCGGCCGGCTGGCGCCGCCGCCGAAGGTGTCGGAATTGACGCCCGGCAGGCCGTTCAGCGTCTCGCCCAAAGTCGCCTGGCGGCGCTGCACGAATTCCTCTCCGGTCAGCACCGCGACGCTGGAGATCACGTCCTTGCCCGACCGGCCCAGCGGGTCGGCGGTCACCACCACGCCCTCGACGTCGGTCCCGCCCGGTCCCGATTGCGCCGCCAGCGCCCAGGTCGGAGCGGCGAGGGCGGTAAGGCTGCCGGCGGCGAGAAGGATGCTTCGAAGTTGCATGGGACGCTGACCTCATCTGAAAACGATCGCAGGTCAACTATGTTATAACGTAACAATACGCAACCCGAAGTCGGCCCATTTTCGCCCATCATGGGTGATGTCAGGCGCGTTGGGCGCTGGGCGGCTCGCCGATCAGCTGGGCGCAGATGGCTTCGGCGGCGGCTGGATCGCGGTCGACGATGGCCTGAGCGAGGGCCCGGTGCAGCACCACGTCGGCCATCTGCTCCTCCGGCGTCTGCTTCTCCATCTGCCAGATCCAGAACCGCGTCGCGACGTTCTGCAGGGCGATGACGAAGCGGGCCAGGGTGGGGTTCTGGGCGGCGAAGGCCACGGCCCGGTGAAAGGCGTGGTCCATGGCCAGCATGGCCCGGAAGTCGCCGGCCTCGATCGCCGCCTCCGCCCCTTCGAAGGCGGCGGTGATGGCCACCAGGTCCGCCGGGCGCCGGTTGCGGGCGGCCAGCGCCGCCGTGCGCCCCTCCAGCATCCGCCGCACCTCGAAGGCGTGCTCGATCTCGGTGACGTCCATCGGCGCGACGATGGTGCCCACGCGCGGCCGGCGCACGACCAGCCCCTCGATGGCCAGCCGCCCCAGCGCCTCGCGCACCCCGGCCACCCCGCCGGCGTAGCGGGCGGCGAGGGCCTTTTCCTCCAGCACCCGCATCGGCGGCAGCTCGCCCAGGATGATGTCCTGCAGGATCAGCTCGTACAGCCGCGCCTTCTGCAGTCCAGGCGCCCAGTCGCCATGGGGTTCGACGCTGTTCAGGGGGCCCTTCATGGCCGTCTCGATGGCTGCGCGCGCATGCTCACGCTCGTAGGCGCAAAACGCGCCGCCGTCATTTCCCATGGCCTCTAACATGTAAGAGTTTCGAAAAGCGACCAACGCTTGGCGAGGGTGAGAAGCGCGCCCTAACTGCTTGGCATGACGGCTCTTTCGCCTCCACCACCGGCCATCGCCCAGGCCTTCCGCCTGGCCCTAGACGCCGCCTGCGCCCTGGCCGGCGCCACCGCGCCGAACCCGCCCGTGGGCTGCGCCGTGTTGGCCGCCGACGGTTCCGTCCTGGCGGTGGAGGCCCACCAGGGCGCTGGCCTGCCGCACGCCGAGGCCGCCGCCCTGGCCGCCTGCCGCGACCGCTGGGATGCGGTCCACACCCTGGTCGTCACCCTGGAGCCCTGCAACCACCATGGCCGCACGCCGCCGTGCAGTCAGGCGATCCTGGCCAGCCCCGCGCGCGCCGTCTGGATCGGCGCCCGTGATCCCAACCCCGCCGTCGCCGGCGGCGGGGCGCTGCGTCTGTCCGCCGCCGGCCTGGACGTCGCCTTCGTCGCCGGTCCCCTGGCCGCCGAGAGCGCCCGCCTGATCGCCMCCTTCGCCATGCGCGCCACGCAAGGCCGTCCGTGGCTGACCCTCAAGCAGGCCTTCACCGCCGATGGTTCGATGATCCCGCCGTCGGGCGCGAAGACCTTCACCTCGGAGGCTTCTCTGGATCTCGCCCACGCCCTGCGCCGCCGCGCCGACGCGGTGATCACCGGCTCGGGCACGATCCTGGCCGACGCCCCGCTGCTGACCGTCCGCCGCGTGGCCGACCCCCGCCGCGCGCCGCGCCGCCTGGCCATCCT
>NZ_JBFTJR010000069.1:0-23318 GCF_056395525.1 Caulobacter sp. 10L414 | reverse complement strand
GCGTCCAGCGCCGCCAGGCCGCGCTTGGCCGCGGCGTTGCCGGGATCGGCGGCCAAGGCGCGCTTGTAGGCGTCGGCGGCCAGGTCCTTGCGGCCCTTCTGGCTCCAGAAGTCGCCCTGGCGCACCAGGGCCGACACCGCGGCGCTTCCGGTCTGGGCCTCAGCCACGCTCGCCGTCCCGCCCGCCATCAGGATGGCGGCCAGGGCGGCCTCTACGGACATGCGACGCAGGGTCTTCACTTGTGGCTGCCCCCTTCGAGGCGACGGCGCGCGATGGACTTCAGCGCGAAGATGAGCGGGAACGACAGGGCCAGACCCACGCCGAAGATCGAGACGGCCAGCAGCAGCGGGCGCTGGCTGAACCACCACATCATGTAGACCCACCACGGCAGGTCGCCGGTGTGGAACTGCTTGCCGACCTGGAAGCTGGAGAAGCCGTCCTCGGTGACCACCGCCAGGTCGCCCTGCACGCGGGCGTTCTGGGCCGGGTCGTCCAGGCGCGCGAGCACGGCGGGCAGGCGGGCCGGATCACTGGCCAGCACCGCCACCACCGCCCGATCGCCGTCGTAGGGCGAGCGGAAGCTGACCAGGCCCTCGAAGCCGTCGCCGGCCACCAAGAGGTCGTCGGCGTGCTCGCGGGCGGCGGACGCCTCGCCGTCGGCCATCAGGAACACCCGCTCGGCCAGGGCGGCGGTCTTCAGGCGCAGGCGGTCGGCCTCGAAGGCCACCGGCGCGCCCGCGAACAGGCCCGGAAGGCGCCGCGCCGTCTCCGGCCGGCCGATCAGCAGCACGTCGCGGCCCTTCAGCGCGGCCTCGTCGCCGCCGCGCGAGATCGCCACGCGGGTCACCGGCGCGCCGGTGACGTCGCCGAAGCGGCCCATCAGGTTCAGGAACGCCTCGATGTCGGCCGGCGCCGGGGTCGCGTCCAGCACCACGGTGGTCTTGTCGAGGTCGGCGTTGCGGGTGAACGGGAAGCCTGCGCTGGCGAAGAAGGCCAGGTTCGGCAGGGCCGCGAAGTGCCGGCCGCCGCTGAGATCGATGGTGCTGTCGGGATCGACGCCGCTGTGGACGTTGGTCGGCAGCTGGCCCTGGCAGGCGCCGGTCTTGTTGCTCTTGATGTCGAAATAGAACTGCAGCTGGCTGGCGCCGAACAGCAGGTAGGGCGGCAGGTCCAGGCTGTGCTCGTTGCGGGCGAAGCGGTTGAACAGGCCGCGCACCTCGGCGGTGCGGTCCTGGGCGCTGAGCCGGTAGGAGCGCAGGTACTGGCCGTTCAGCGACACGTCCAGGCGCGACTGCTCACGGTCGAACCACGGCCCCTTGGGATAGCGGTAGCGCACGCGCATCGGCGCGCCCTGCACCGGCCACAGGAAGAGGTCGGGCGCCACGCGGAACGGCACGTTGACCGGGGCCGGCGACAGGCCCGGCGCCTGCAGCAGCTGGGCGTCGACCAGCTCGCCCATGCGCACCGGACGGTCCATGCGCAGCCAGCGCGGCGCGTCATAGGGCGCGCGCGGGGCGATCAGGGCGGTGTCGACCTGGGCCATGGCGCCGCTGAGGCCGCCCTGCGAGATGCTGAGCGCCAGGGCGGCGCGGCGGATCTCCGAGGAGTCGCGGCCGATCACCAGCAGCAGGCGGCGTTCGGGCGCCAGCGGATTGGCGATCACCGCCAGGGTGGGACCGCCCACCTGCGGCAGGGTCAGGCCGTCGATCGTCTGGCCTGACTGGCCGAACACCACGCCCTCGCCCTGCGGCAGGGCGCCGATCAAGGTCGGGAAGGAAAAGCCGCGATAGCTGGCCCGCATGCCGAAGTACGAGGCCGCCGCCCCCGCCCCGCGCAGCACCGCGTCGGACGGCGTCTCGGCGAACACGAACGGCAGCACCAGCTTGCCGCCGCCCTTGTCGAAGAACGGCCCGGGCAGTTGCGACAGGTCCGGCTGGCCCGGCAGGCGCGAGACGGTCAGCTCCAGGCGCGAGCGCTGGTTGCTGACGTTCATCCACAGCGACGAGTGCTGCGGGTCCTCGCAGGCGCGGGTGTAGTGGCCGATGAAACGGAGATTGAGGTTGTTGTCGCGCAGGAACAGGGCCGGGTCGATCGGGATCGACCATTCGGTCCCGGCCGCGCGGTCGGGGGTCAGCATCACCGTGCCGGCGGGCTCGCCGTTCAGGGTGACGGCCAGCTGCGACAGGTCGCCCAGCAGCGACGGCGAATAGGCGCCGTTGACCACCAGGCGCGCACCGGTGACCACCTCGTCGCGGCGCAGGGTGAAGTCGACGCCGGCCTCGCCCTGCACGCCGCGAAGGCGCAGCGCCTGGCCAAAGCCCAGGTCCTTCAGGGTCAGCACCCGCACCTGTCCGGCCGGCGCGGGCGCGACGGCCTGGACCGGAACCTGGGCCTTGGCCTGTCCGCTCCAGCCCACGGCGCCGGCCAGCAGGGCGCCGGCCAGGATCACCGCCGCGCCGCCCTCGGGCCCGCCGGTCCGCGCGCGCGGCGTCAGCGAGGCCGGCTTGGCCGCCCGCCACCAGAACAGGATGCTGGCGCTGGCCCGCACCAGGCCGGCCAGGGCCGCCAGAGGCCGCACCGGCGCCCAGTGAGCGTTGGGCTGCCAGGCGTCCGCGCGGCCGACGACGTTGCGCACCAGGTCGCGGCGTTCGGCAAAACCGAGCGGCAGGAACTGCACTCTCAAGACCCCCTTGTCGAACATGACGGCGCGGGCCTTGAACTGGCGGGCGCGCTCGTCCTGCAGGAATTCAACCGTGTCGATGTGGCGCTCGTTCCCCCAGAAGCCGTCGGGAACGATCGCCGAAAGGCCGCCCATCGAAACCTCGCGGGTCTCGACATCCAGAACCTCGCCGTTGGTCAGGCGCAGGCGGGCCGGCAGCAGGGCCTCGATGCGGACGTGCTGGCGCACCTGGCGGGTCTCGCGGCCGACGGCGATGGCGGTCAGCAGCACCAGCAGGCTGAACAGCGTCCAGAAGGTGTTGAGCACCAGGGTGCCGACCAGCACGAAGTCGGGCTCGGCGGTGACCAGCTTCCAGACCCCCCAGCACATGCCGGCGATCAGCAGGCCCGCGACCACCACGTGCGGCCACATCAGCGACCAGTCGAAATAGCCCTTCTCCAGCCGCCCGCCCTTGTCGGTGACGTTGAACTTGCCGCGCTTGGGCGCGAACAGGGTGACGATGGTCGGGGCCACCAGGTGGAAAGCCAGCAGCGTCTCGTAGATCTCGCCCCAGAACGCCATGCGTTCCTCGCCCTGCATGCGGTTGTTGGTGACGATCGAGTGCACCAGGTGCGGCAGGGCGTAGACGAGGATCACCGGCGCCGAGGCGCTGATGATGTTGAAGCCCAGCAGCAGGAAGGCCAGCGGCGAGGTCAGGAACACGATGCGCGGCAGCGGGAATTGGAAGTGCAGCATCGCGTTCAGGTAACAAAGCCGCTGGGCCAGGGTCAGGCCCTTGCCCATCAGCGGATTGTCGACCCGGAAGATCTGGGTCATGCCGCGCGCCCAGCGGATGCGCTGGCCGATGTGCAGGGCCAGGCGCTCGGTGGCGAGGCCGGCCGACAGGCGGATTTCCAGGAAGGCGGTGTTCCAGCCCTTGCGCTGCAGCTTCAGCGCGGTGTGGGCGTCCTCGGTGACGGTCTCGTGGGCGAAGCCGTGGGTCTCTTCCAGCGCCGAGCGACGGATCACCGCGCACGAACCGCAGAAGAAGGCCGCGTTCCACAGGTCGTTGCCCGGCTGGACGACGCCGTAGAACAGGTCGCCCTCGCCGGGGATGTCCTTCACCGTCTGGATGTTCCGCTGCACCGGATCGGGCGAATAGAAGTGGTGCGGCGTCTGCAGCAGGGCCAGGCGCTGGTCCTCCTGGAACCAGCCCAGCGTCATCTGCAGGAAGGCGCGCGTGGGGATGTGGTCGCAATCGAAGATGCAGACCAGCTCGGCGTCGGTCTGCTCCAGGGCGTGATTGAGGTTGCCGGCCTTGGCCCCGAAGTTGTCGGGGCGGGTCATGTAGATCGCGCCGGCCTTCTCGGCGAAGGCCTTGAACTCGGGGCGGCGGCCGTCGTCCAGCAGGTACACCTTGAAGCGGTCGCGGGGGTAATCCATGCCCAGCGCGGCCAGCACCGTGTCCTGCACGATCTCCAGGCTCTCGTTGTAGGTCGGGATGTAGACGTCGACCCGCGGCCAGGCGTTGGGGGCGCCCTCAAGCGGCCGCACCGGGCGCTGCAGCGGCCAGGCCGTCTGCAGGTAGCCCAGCAGCAGGATCAGCCAGGCGTAGATCTCGGCCAGATAGAGGCCCGTGCCGAAGAACGCCTCGCCGGCGTTGCGGAAATGCAGGGTCTCGGTCGTGCGCCACCACAGATAGCGCGTGCTGACGATCACCGAGACGATGCACAGGGCGATGGTCAGGTGCTTGGACTGCGACAGGCGGTTGGCCACGACCACGCCGACGATGGTCGCGCCCGCGAACAGCGCCTGGTCCTTGAAGCTGAGCGGCACGACGATCGCCACGACGGCGACGGCCAGGAACGCCGCGATCAGCAGCGCCACCCCGGCGCGGAGCATCGCTCGTTCCAGGAACGACTTGGGCGAGGTCCCCGTCGTCATGCCAGCGCTCGCGAGTCTTGGCCCTCGATCGACGGCCATGGCTGCATTGCTGTCATCGCCGAAGAACCTTCCACTCTTATAGTCAAGCTTCCCAACGGGCGCGGACCGCCGATGCTATCTGTTACGCGTATGGGCCTACAAGCGAGGCCGTATGACTGATTGAGCAGCAGTTCCAGAGGGTGTCGCCGCGACCAAAGGCCGCATTACTTCCCGACATGGGAAAACAGCGACCTCGAAAACCTGATTACAAGTATGAACGTCGAACGATACTTGCGGGCAACTCTATCCGCGAGTTCGAACCCGCGGGCACGCCCGAAGGTGGAATTCACCGCGAAGGGGGCGTTGGGGAACGGTTTTCAGCGCCCGGGCATCGAGCCAATTCCGGTATCGGTCGATAGCGCCTTTGGCTTAGACCCCGGCAGGCCGGCTCTCTACCGTCAGCCTCAAGAAACGGCCCCCGGCGTTCGGGAACAGGCCGTCGCTCGGAGAGGACTTCATGAGCCAGATGTCGCCGACGGACGTGGCCCGCCAGCTCGGCGGCGGCCTGCTGTCGTTCCCCGTCACCCATTTCGACGCCCAGCACCAGTTCCTGGAAGCGCCCTACCGCGAGCACTGCGCCTGGATGCTGGACCACGAGCTGGCCGGCCTGTTCGCCGCCGGCGGCACCGGAGAGTTCTTCTCGCTGCGTCCGGACGAGGTGGGCAAGGTGGTGCGCGCGGCGGTCGCCGAAACGGCCGGCAAGATCCCGGTCATCGCCGGTTGCGGCTACGGCACGGCTATCGCCACGGACCTGGCGCGCGACGCCGAGGCCGCCGGCGCCGACGGCCTGCTGCTGCTGCCGCCCTACCTGACCAACGCCACCCAGGAGGGTCTCGCCGCCCACATCGAGTCGGTCTGCAAGGCCACCAGCCTGGGCGTCATCGTCTACAACCGCGACAACGCCATCATCAACGAGGACACCCTCGAGAAGCTGTGCGACCGCAATCCCAACCTCGTCGGCTTCAAGGACGGGGTCGGCGACCTGGAGCTGATGATGCGGGTCTATGCCCGCATGGGCGACCGCCTGACCTATATCGGCGGCCTGCCGACGGCCGAGACCTTCGCCCTGCCCTATCTGGAGATGGGCGTGACGACCTACTCGTCGGCGATCTTCAACTTCCTGCCGCAGTGGGCCCTGTCGTTCTACAAGGCCGTGCGCGCCCGCGACCGCGAGACGGTGATGACCGGCCTGCGCGACTTCGTGCTGCCCTACATAGCCCTGCGCAACAAGGGCAAGGGCTACGCCGTCTCGATCGTGAAGGCCGGCATGAAGGCGGTCGGCCGCGACGCCGGCCCCGTGCGCCAGCCGCTGACCGACCTGACGCCGGCCGAGTTCTCCGAACTGCAGGGCCTGATCGCCCGCGTCCAGGGCTGACCCTCTGAACGCGCTGACCCCCGTCCGGCCGCCGGCCCTTCTTCCCGGGAAGAAGGCGCTGGCGATCGGCCCCAACGAACGTCTAGCCTCGCGACTCCAGGGTGTTGTCGACGGGCGCTTTCCGATGTTCGAACTCAGCCAGCTTCGCTGCTTCGTCGCCACGGCCGAAGAGCTGCATTTCGGCCGCGCGGCCCAGCGGCTGAACATGACCCAGCCGCCGCTGAGCCGGCAGGTGCAGCTCTTGGAGCGCATCCTGGGCGTCACCCTGCTCGACCGCACCAGCCGCTCGGTGCGCCTGACGCCGGCCGGCCGGGCCTTCCTGCTGGAGGCCCGCCGCATCCTGCGCCTGGCCGAGAGCGCGGCCCTGGCCACCCGCCGCATCGCCAGCGGCGACGCCGGCCAGATCGCCATCGGCTTCACCGCCGTCTCCGGCTACAGCTTCCTGCCGCGCCTGGTGATCCTGTCCAACGCCCGCCTGCCCAACGCCGACCTGACCCTGCGCGAGATGGTCACCCGCGAGCAGGTCGAGGCGCTGCTGACCGGCCGCATCGACATCGGCCTGGTGCGCCCGCCGATGGACCGCGCCGAGTTCGCCACCGCCCGCGTGCTGTCCGAGCCCCTGGTCGCCGCCCTGCCCAACGGCGATCCGCGCCTGGTCAAGGCCAGCCTGACCCTGGCCGACTTCGACGCCGGTCCGCTGATCATGTATTCGCCCGAGGGCGCGGGCTATTTCTACAACATGCTGACGACCCTGTTCGACGCCCACGGCGTGGCCCCGAACTACGTGCAGCACGTCACCCAGATCCACTCGATGCTGGCCCTCGTTCACGCCGGCCTGGGGGCCGCGATCGTGCCGGAGTCGGCCATGAGCCTGCACTTCGACGACGTGCAGTTCCGCCCCGTCGAGACCACGCCCGACCGGCCGGTCGAGCTCTACATGGCCTGGCGCAAGGACAACGAGAGCCCGATCCTGCAGACCTTCATCGACCTTTGCCTGGCCGAGGCCTCGCCGGCGGATCCGGACGAGCGCTGACGCGCCCTCCTCCCGTCGGCCGCCCACGGCCCAACGATAAAAGACGGGAGAACGCCATGACCCTCGATCGACGCGCCGTGCTGGGCGCCGCCGCCGTGCTGGCCATGCCGCTGCAGGTGAACGCCGCCGGCCGCGCCGCGCCGGTGGCGACGACCACGGCGGGCCGGGTGCGCGGCGCCGAGGTGGACGGGATCAAGGTGTTCAAGGGCGTGCGCTACGGCGCCGACACCTCGGCCCGGCGCTTCCAGCCGGCAGAGGCTCCCCAGCCCTGGAAGGGGATCGCCGACGCCCTGGCCTACGGCGCCGCCAGTCCGCAGTTGAAGACCGACGAGCCGACCAGCGAGGACTGCCTCTTCCTCAACGTTTGGACGCCCGGCGTCGCCGACGGAAGGAAGCGGCCGGTGATGTTCTACGTGCATGGCGGCGCCCATGCCAACGGCTCCGGCTCCAGCCCGCTCTATGACGGAACCTGGCTGGCGAAAACCTACGACGTGGTGGTGGTGACGGTGAACCACCGCCTCAACGCCTTCGGCTACAGCTACCTGGCGCGCCTGGGCGGACCGGAACTGGCCGACAGCGGCAATGTCGGCAACCTGGATCTGATCCTGGCGCTGCAGTGGGTGCGCGACAACATCGCCGCCTTCGGCGGAGACCCCGGCAACGTCATGACTTTCGGCCAATCGGGCGGCGGGGCCAAGTGCGTGACCCTGATGGCCATGCCGCGGGCGGCGGGCCTCTACCACAAGGTCGCCACCATGAGCGGCCAGCACGTCACCGCCATGGGGCCGATCCACGCCACGATCCGCGCCCGCGCCTTCATGGACAAGTTGGGCCTCAAGCCCGGCGAGACCGACAAGCTGAGGACCCTGCCCGCCGCCCAGCTGGTCGAGGCGCTGAAGATGCGCGACCCGCTGGAGCGCAAGGGCGGCGTCGTCTTCTGGTCGGTCGTGGACCACGGCGTGCTGCCGCGCCACCCGTTCTATCCCGACGCCCCGCGCGAAAGCGGGCATATCCCGATGATCATCGGCAACACCCACGACGAGACCAAGGCCTTCCTGGGCGGGGATCCCAAGAACTTCGCCCTGACCTGGGACGAGCTGCCGGGCAGGCTGGAGAACGAGCTGGTCCTCGACATGTCGCCCGAATACCTGGTCGGCCGCTATCGGGCGCTCTATCCGCAGGCCTCGCCGTCCGATCTCTTCTTCGCCATCACCACCGCCGGACGCTCGTGGCCGGGCCACCTGATCCAGGCCGAGCAGCGGGCCCGCATCGGCGCGCCGGCCTGGATGTACCAGCTGGACTTCGGCGCCCAGACCGACCCGAAGATGGGCGCCTACCACAGCTATGACATCGCGCTGGTGTTCGGCACGCTGGCCGCCAAGGGCTCGATGACCGGCACGGGACCGGCGGCGATGAAGGTGCGCGACCAGCTGAGCGCGGCCTTCGCGGCCTTCGCCCGGACGGGCGATCCCAACTGCGCGGCGATCCCGGCCTGGGAGAAATACACCCTGCCTCGCCGGCCGACCCTGGTGGTCAACGAGACCTCGACGATGGTGGATGATCCGCGACGGGAGGAGCGCGAGATCTTCGCGGTCGCGCCATTCATGAAGGAGGGGACGTAGCTTCGCTCAAGGAACCTCCCCCTGTGGGGGAGGCGATCGCATAGCGATCGGTGGGGGGAAGTTGCTGATGACTCCCCAACGCCCCGGCAGCTGAAAACGTCCCCCCTCCGGCCCTCCGGGCCACCTCCCCCAGAGGGAGAGGATCCAAGGCGGCGGGAGCTGTCGCGGAGCGACTGAGGGGGGTCTTCCCCCTACCGCCCCAGCCCCACCGCCGCCGAGAACGCCGAAGTCGCCCCCGCCGCCGTGGTCGTGGTGGCGGTGATCGCCGAGCCGGGGGCCGCGCCGTCGACCTGGCCTTCGAACGCCGCCCGGCCCTGGTCGTCGGCCACGGCCTTCACCACGCCCAGATAGCGCTCGCCCTCGGTTCCGCCCTTCGGGCTGGCGAACAGTTCGACGAACACCACCCCGCCGGCCCGGGCGGCGGCCTCGCCCTTCACGGCGGTCTTGCCGCCCACCGCGCGCACCGAGATCACCTTCGGCGGCAGCAGCCCGAACTGCGGCGTCGCGTGGCACTTCTCAGGCGTGTTCGCCGCCGTGCAGACCTGGGCCGCGCCGGCCTTGTCGAACACCACGCCCATGCCGCGCGAGCCGACGAAGCTGGCGTGCTCCAGCCCCGGCGGACCGATCACGACGCCGCCGCGCGCCATGGCCGGGTCGCACGAGCCGCCGGCCGAGCACAGCATGATCGGCTTGCCGTTGCCGGCGATGGCGTTCTGGCTGATGCGGTTGGCGGCGACCTTGGCTTCGGGCCGCACGGCGACGCCGATGCCGTTCCCGCGGATCTCGTTGCCGGCGATCATGTTGTCGGCGCCGCTGACGCTGATCCCGAAGGCGTTGCCGGTGAAGACGTTGGCGCCGATGTAGTTGCGCGCGCCCCAGTTCAGCTGCAGCCCGTCGGAATAGTTCGAGAAGCGGTTGCGCACGACGGTGTTGTCGTTGCCCCACAGGATCTCGATGCCCTGCGAGGGCTCCAGGTTGTCGGTCCCGCCGTCGAAGCTGTTGTCGGCGATCAGGTTGAAGGCCGCGCCCCGCGTCAGCTCCAGGCCATCGCCGTTCTCGACGAAGGCGTTGCGCAGCACCTTGTTGTCGAGCGTGGTGTGCGAGGTCGAGCCGCCCTTGCCGTCGTCGCCGCTGAGCATCACGCCCGCGCCGCCGATGTTCCGCACGATCCGATTGTCGGCGATCACCGCGTTGGAGGTGCGTAGCACCAGCACGCCGATGCAGAAGCCCCTGATCTCCAGCCCGCGCAGGCTGACGCCCCGGGTGTCGACCAAAGCAAAGCCGGGATTGCTGGCAGTGCGGACATTGGTCCCGTACTGGCCCTGCACCATGCCGGGGCACGACTTCAGGTCACGCGGAAGATAGCCCGAACCGTCGATGACGTTGTGACCGCCGGACCGGGCGAAGGCCTGACCCTCGATGGCCACGGGCCCCTTGATCGGCGGCAGGGCCGACTGGAGCACGATGGCCGGGGCGGCGATCTCGATGCGATAGCGGCCGGGCTCGGCGTTGCTGGTCTCGATCGCCCAGCGCAGCGAGCCCCTGGCGCCGTCGTCGGCGGCGCGATCGACCAGCAGAAGCTCGGTCGCCGTCGCGCCCTGGGCCGGCCCGCCGGCGGCGACGGCCGCGATGGGCTTGGGGTCCTGGGCCAAGGCGGGCGACGCCAGCAGGGCCGCGGCGATCGCGGCGGACGCTACACGAACCATCGGTCCCTCCATTCAAGGTCCACAACAGACGTCATCCCGGAAAGCCCGCGGGGCTTATCCGGGATGACGAACAATGGGGGCTCTACCCCACCCTGTCCCACGGAAAGCTCAGCGTCGGCTGGTTGACGTGGCGCTTCATCTTCAGGGTCAGGCGCGCGCCCGAGCCCGGCGCCAGGCGCAGGGTGAAGGCCGAGGCGTCGACCGCCTGGGGCGCGCCCTCGCCGATCGCGGCGCTCTGGATCTGGTGCTCGCCATAGGCGCCGCCCTGGATCGTCACCGAGCGCGGGGCGACCTGGCTGAGATTGACCAGGCTGACCACCGTCTCGTCGTCGCTCAACCGCTCGACCAGGGCCGCGACGTCCTGCGGAACGCCGGCCCGGCGGCGCTGGGGATCAAAGTAGCGCAGGCGCGCGTAGTGCAGCGCGCCGCCCTGCGAGGGCGACGACTTCGACCACGGCGGGCGGGCGATGTGGATGCCGCCCTCCATCAGCTGGATCAGCGCGGTGACGCTGGCCGGATTGATGTCGAGCGCGGCGTCGGCCAGGCGGGTGTCGGGGGTCGAGGCGTCGTCGCGCTGGGCCTGGGCGCGGGCGCGCACCCGCTCCAGGTCGCCGCGCAGCGTCTTGGCAGGATAGGAGGGATCCTTGCCATCCAGCCAGTCGAGCCATGGATGGGCCGCCGCGCGGGCGCGGTCGGACGGCTTCATCGACAGATACCAGATCTCCAGCCCGTTCAGCTGGTACTCGCCGGGCGCGAAGCTGTACCAGCCCTTGGCCCCGTACATGCGCGGCGTCGAGACCTTGCCGTCCTCGACCTTCTTCTGGGCGTTGATGACGTCGTTCTGGCGCCGCCACACGTCGAGATACTTGTCGTCGCCGGTCAGCAGGTAGGCGTTCATGAAGCCGACGATGGCGCGGGGCACGCGGTTGCGGTCCTCGCGATGGCCGGCCTGCGGCACGACGGGGCTGAAGCCCCAGCCGTAGGTTCCGCTCCACCAGCGGTCCTTGGGAACCTTGCCGTCCAGGCCGACCTTGCTGGGGATCACGTCGCCGTTGGCCCGCGCCCGCTCGATCCAGCCGTCGACATACTTCAGGATCCAGTCGCGGTACTTGGCCTCGTGGTCCAGCATGTAGGCGTTCATCACCAGGCTGGTGGCCTGCAGGTTCAGCGGGCTGTCGCCGACCACGTCGCCATACTCGTCGTAGTGGCGCAGGGTCTCCTCGTACGAGCGCTCGCCGTGCTCCATGAAGAAGTGGGTCACGTCGAAGGGGTCGCCGGCCCAGTCGAGCGGCGTGGCCTTGCGCAGCATCGGTCCCCGGCTGCCGGTGATCATGCTGCGAATGATGTTGAGCTTGGCGTCGTAGTTCGGCGTGGACGGATCCTCGCCGGTGTAGAAGCCCGAGAACCTCTTCGCCCGCTCGCGGAAGCGCGGATCGTCGGGCGCGGACAGCCCCAGCAGATTGAACACCGACAGCCCCTCGGACAGGTGCTGCCAGTCGCTCATGACCGGGAATTCCTTATAGTACATGCCCTCGCGGGCGAACGGCACGTCCTTGGTTTTGGCCGCCGTGTACTGGCGCACATTGCCCTCGAAGGCCTTCTGGGCCAGGGCCAGCACGCGGTCGCCGGCGCCCAGGGCGTGCAGGGTCGGCCAGTCGTTGACGTTCTCGATGGCGTCGTCGGGACCATCGTTGGCGCCCCAGCGCTCGAAGGCCAGGAGGTAGCCGCGATCGTCGAAATAGCGGGCGAAGAAGGCCTCGCAGGCCTCTTCGTTGGCCCTGAGCAGTTCGCGCTGTAGCAGGGCCCATTCGGGCGCGACCATCGGCGTCGCGACGGCCAGGGCGGCGGGCGCGGCGCTCGCCTTGCGGCCAAGGCCCGCGAGCACCAGGGCCGAGGCGCCGGCCAGAACATGGCGTCGAGAAAGCATCAGGCCGCCTTCAGCTGCAGGCGCTGGATCTTCCCGACGATCAGGAAGTAGGCCAGCACGGCGATCAGGCAGTGGGCGCCGACGAAGATCAACGCCCCGTCGAACGAGCCGGTGGCCTGGACGATGTAGCCGATGACGATCGGGGTCACGATGCCGGCCGTGTTGCCGAAGGTGTTGAAGACCCCGCCGGTCACCCCGGCCATCTCCTTGGGCGAGGTGTCCGACACCACCGCCCAGCCCAGCGACGCCACGCCCTTGCCGAAGAAGGCTGCGGCCATGATCACGATGACCAGCCACTCCTGCTCGACGTAGTTGCAGATGACGATGCAGGTGGCCAGGATCATGCCCAGCAGCAGCGGCGTCTTGCGGGCGATGTCCAGATTGCCGGTCTTCTTCAGCAGATGGTCGGAGATCATCCCGCCCAGCAGGCCGCCGGCGAAGCCGCACAGGGCCGGCAGGGCGGCGGTGAAGCCCGCCTGCAGGATCGACAGCCCCCGCGCCTTGACCAGGTAGATCGGGAACCAGGTGACGAAGAAGTAGGTCAGCACGTTGATGCAGTACTGGCCGATATAGACGCCCAGCAGCATGCGGCTGGTCAGCACCTGCTTGACGTTGGCCCAGGTGAAGGCCGCGCCGGCGTTGGCGCTCTTGTCCTCCATCCGCACCAGGCCGCCGCCAGCCTCGATGTAGTCGAACTCGGCCTTGCTGATCTTCGGGTGCTCGACCGGGCTGTGGATCAGCTTGACGAAGAAGAAGGCCGCCACGATCCCGATCGCGCCCATCACGAAGAACACCGAGCGCCAGCCGAAGTCGTGGGCCAGCCAGCCCATCAGCGGCGCGAAGGCGACCAGCGAGAAGTACTGGGCCGAGTTGAAGATCGCCGAGGCGGTGCCCCGCTCCGAGCCCGGGAACCAGGCGGCCACGATGCGGGCGTTGGCCGGGAACGACGGCGCCTCGGCAAGGCCCACCAGGAAGCGCATGAAGAACAGGGCCACGGCGGCCGCCAGGCCGGTGAAGATCCCCGAAAAGCCCTGCAGCAGGGTGAAGCTCGACCACAGCACCAGGGCGGCGGTGTAGATCTTCTTGGAGCCGAAGCGGTCGAGCAGCGCCCCGCCGGGGATCTGGCCCAGCACGTAGGCCCAGGCGAAGGCCGACATGATGTAGCCCATGGCCACCGGATCCAGGCCCAGTTCCTTCGACGCCGACTGGCCGGCGATCGAGAAGGTGGCGCGGTCGGCGTAGTTGATCGTCGTGATGATGAAGAGCGTCGCGATGATCAGCCAGCGCACGCGGGTACGCCTGGTGGTTTCGGTCATTGACGCTCTCCCTTGGTCGCCGCTCTGTCGTCGGCGCTTTGGAAGGACGCTAAGGGGCGTCGGGGCCCAGGTCTAAGTCAAATCGCCTATGGACCGATCCACGGGCGACATGGATCGAACCGCGGTACGCATCGAAACCCAAGGCTGTCAAAGGATCGCCCGCGCGCGAGCCGACAGGCGCCGCTGCGGAAACCTGTGGATCGGTGCACATCGCGCATAGGTCCATACCTGATTGGGATTGGCCCTCTGATCGAACCCGTCCCTATGGTTCAGGCAACGAAGAAGCAGGCTCGGCCGGCTTCCAAAAGCGGCCCGCGCAGACGGGCATCGGGAGGGACAGATGACGTCCAACAGGAATCTCCGCCTGCGCGCCGTGCTCGGCGCCAGCGCTTCGGCCTTCACCATTCTCGCCGCCGGCGCCGCGATGGCCCAGGAGGCCCCGCCGCCTGCGGCCGAACCCGCTTCGGACGAGGTCGAGGCCATCGTCGTCACCGGCTTCCGCGCCAGCCTGCAGAGCGCCATCAACCTCAAGCGCAACGAAAGCGGCGTGGTCGACGCCATCAAGGCCGAGGACATCGCCCAGTTCCCCGACCTGAACCTGGCCGAGTCGCTGCAGCGCATCCCCGGCGTGTCGATCTCGCGCATCAACGGCGAAGGCCGTCAGATCACCGTCCGGGGCCTGGGCTCGGAATACACCCGCGTCCGCATCAACGGCATGGAGGCCATCTCCACCACCGGCGGCACCGCCAACAGCGGCGGCACCAACCGCGGCCGGGGCTTCGACTTCAACGTCTTCGCCTCGGATCTCTTCAACAGCATCGCCGTGCGCAAGACCGCCTCGGCCGACGTCGAGGAAGGCTCGCTGGGCGCCACGGTCGACCTCACCACCGCCAAGGCCTTCGACAGCGGCAAGCCCCAGCTCGTGCTGTCGGCGGGCGCCAGCTACAACGACCTAGCCCAGAAGACCACGCCGCGCATCTCGGCGCTGGGCAGCCGCACCTTCTTCGACGGCAAGCTGGGCGCCCTGCTGTCGGTCGCCTACGAGGAGCGCCGCCTCAAGGAGGAAGGCGCCAACATCACCCGCTGGGCCACCGGCGCCAGCAACGGCGGCTTCAACAGCGCCTCGACCATCCCGGGCTACACCATCGCCCAGATCAACAGCGCCGACCTCTTCGCCCCGCGCATCCCCGGCTATGTCAGCTACGACATCGAGAACAAGCGCCTCGGGGTGGCCGGCTCGCTGCAGTACAAGCCCAGCTCCGACACCCAGATCACCTTCGACGCGCTGTACGCCTATCTGGCCGGCACGCGGAAGGAAGCCCAGCTGCAGGCCCTGGGCCTGTCGCGCAGCGGCGCCGGCAAGCCGCAGACGATCATCCGCGACGGCGTCGTCGAGAACGGCAACCTCGTCTACGCCCGGATGGACAATGTCGATCTGCGCACCCAGGCCGCCTATGACGAGCTGAACACCGAGTTCAAGCAGTTCACCCTGGCCGGCACGCACGACTTCAGCAGCAACCTGCGGGTCGGGGCCCTGATCGGCTACGCGGACTCGACCTTCACCCAGCCGATCTCGACCATCGTCACCTTCGACCGGGCCAACAGCCAGAACTACGTCTACGACTTCCGCAAGGGCCGCGCGCCGCAGATCCTGCTGGGCTTCGACGCCACCGACCCGGCCAACTGGTCGGCGGTCAACGGCACCTCCGAGGTGCGGATCCGGCCGCAGTTCGTCGAGAACCAGTTCTCGACCGCCAAGGTCTATGGCGAGTGGGACCTGAACGACAACCTGCGCCTCAAGGCCGGGGTCGACTGGCGCAAGTTCGAGTACGACAGCTACGGCGCCTATCGCGCCAGCGAGACCACGGTTCAGACCCTGACGCCCGCCCAGCTGGCTTCGGTCTCGCGCGTGTTCAGCGGCCTGGGCCGCAACATGGACCTGCCTGAAGGCAACTTCACCGCCTGGCTGGTGCCTGACATCGACAAGTACGCCGCCCTGCTGAACATCTACAGCAACCAGGGCATCTACGCGATGACCGACACCAACAACACCTCGGCCCGCGGCCAGTACGGGGCGGTCGAGGAGCAGGACTACGGAGCCTACGTCCAGGCCGAGTTCAAGTTCGACGCCTTCGGCCTGCCCTTCCGCGGCGACGCCGGCCTGCGCCGGGTGCACACCAAGCAGGAGTCGGCCGGCTACGCCGCCGTGGCCGGCGCGATCCAGCGGGTCGAGGTCAAGCGCGACTACGACCTGACCCTGCCCTCGTTCAACCTGGCGGCCGACGTCACCGACACCATCGTGGCCCGCGTCAGCGCCGCCCAGACCATCGCCCGTCCGGGCATCGGCTCGCTGTCGCCCGGCGGCGACGTGGCGGTGCAGGGCGCCAACCGCAACTACAGCTCAGGCAATCCGTACCTGAACCCGACCAAGTCGGACAATCTGGACCTGTCGCTGGAATGGTACCCCTCGCAAGGGGCGATGATGGCCGTCGGCGTGTTCTACAAGCGCATCGACACCTTCGTGGCCACCCTGCGCCGCGAGGCCGTCTACAACACCCTGGGCCTGCCGGACTCGCTGCTGACCGGCACCGGCGCCAACTCCGGCGAGGTGTTCCAGGTGACCCAGCCGGTGAACAGCGACGGCGGCGACCTGAAGGGCTTCGAGGTCAACGTCCAGCAGCCCTTCACCTTCCTGCCCGGCTTCTGGCGCAACTTCGGCGTGGTGGCCAACTACACCTTCGTCGACTCCGAGATCGACTATCCGACCTCGCAGACGGGGGCCACGCCGCCGATCCGGGAATCGCTGATCGGCCTGTCCAAGCACGCCGCCAACCTGACGCTCTACTACGAGACCCCGACCTGGAGCGTCCGCGGATCGCTGGCCTATCGCGACGGCTACCTGTCGCAGGTGCCCGCCAGCGACGCCAACATCGTCCAGGGCACCAACGAGACCCTGAACGTCGACATGCAGGCCAGCTGGAACATCCGCGACAACCTGAAACTGTCGATCGAGGGCGTGAACCTGACCGACGAGTTCAACGACCAGTACGTCGGCTACAGCGACCGACTGAACGTCTACACCCACAGCGGCCGCCAGTTCATCGTCGGCCTCCGCTACAACTTCTAGGCGCGATCCTACCTCCCCCCGGCGCCTAGACAGCCCGCGTCGCTCTCCTTCCAGGGCGGCGCGGGCCTTCTTTTTTGGGGGATTGGGACAAGCCCCGGTCCGCCCCCTACTCCCTCGGCATGGTGGTCGCCTGGCGGCGCACCACCCGGCAGCGGGTCTGGCCGAACTTCGTGGCGCAGAAGCCCGTCTCGTCAGAGCCCTGGCGGATCACCGCCCAGCGGTCGCGGTCGCACTGATGCCAGGTCTCGCGGAAGGCGCCCTTGTCGTCATAGGCAAACACCGGCGTGTCGCCCTGGGTGTAGAACCGGGTCATGCCGGTGAAGCCGCCGAAGCTGGTCTTGCCGTTGACCACGCCGCACACCCGGCCCGTGCGCATCATCCAAACGCCGCCGAACTCCAGCTCGCGCGACTGCTTGAGACGGGCGACCAGGGCGGGATGCACCACCGCCCAGCGTCGGGCGGCCTGGCGGCGGGCGGGCTCCAGCGCCTCGCCCTTGGCCTGGGGCAGCGGCCCCATGGCCCGCTCGAACCGGATGAAGTCGAAGATCCCGTAGGCCAACGCCGCCAGCAGCGAGACGACCATGACCAGGCCCAGGATCCGCCAGGCCAGCGCCACGCCGCGCTTGCGGCCGACATAGGCGTCGGGAACGGGCAGCACGAACGACATGGCGATCTTCCCCCTCTGACCGAGAGAAAGATTACACGCGTAATAATTACTTTCAATTCCCCTTTACGTCGTCATCCCGGAAAGCCCGCAGGGCTTATCCGGGACCCAGGGGACCGGACGCGACGCCTGGGTTCTCCGCCCTGGCGGAGGCCGACGCTGTGCGGCGGCCCCTGGGTCCCGGCTCTCCGCTACGCTGCGGCCGGGATGACGAAGAAGGGCGGGGCTAGAGCCCCTACCGCGCCTCGGCGCTGCGGTTCAGCGGCGGCGGGGTGACGCCGTCGACGAACAGCCGGGCGCTGGCGCCGGGGATGCGGGTCGAGGGCGGGGCCGGGCCGCGCGGAGCCAGGCTCCAGACGCCCATGACGATCATCACCGTCAGCGCGCCCAGGGTGACGGCGGCCGTCAGCCCCTCGCTCGAGACCGGGGCCGGGCCGGCGATGACCCGAACCCGCGACAGCAGCGGGTGACGGCCGAAGGCGCAGGCCAGCGGCGAGGCGGCGGTGAAGGCGTGGGCCTTCATCAGGGTTTCGGCGTAGCGCTTGCGGGCCTTGGGGTGCAGGGCCACGACGTCGCCGTCGCAGGCGATCTCCTGGTCCAGGCGGGCGACGGCCGCGCCCAGATGGACGACGGGGTTCAGCCAGCCCAGCGCCTGGCAGGCGGTGATGATCAGGTTGCCGCGCGGGTCGCCGCGACGCATGTGGGCGCGCTCGTGGGCCAGAACCAGCTCACGCTCGTCGGCGGTGAAGCGCTGGGCGAAGTCGCGCGGGATGACCAGGCGCGGGCAGAACACGCCCATGACCGCCGGACCTTCCAGGCCGGCGCGGGCGCGCTGGCGGAAAGCCCGCTCCGACAGAGCGATAAAGCCGGCCAGGCCGACGACGCCGGCCAGCCAGACGACCAGGAAGGCCACGGCCAGCAGGCGTTCGGGCGGCTGTTGCGCCGCGCCCGCGCCCAGGGCGTCCGACAGGCTGGGGAAGACGCTGGCCAGGGCCGCCGCCGGCGCCAAGCGCCACAGCTTGTAGGCGGCTTCCGAACCGACCAGGCGACGCACAGGCACGCGCAGCGCCAGCACGACCAGCACGCCGACCGCGGCGGCCAGCTGCGCCCGCAGCAGGGTTATGGCCAGCAGTTCAATCAGCATCGTCCAGCTCCGCGATCAGCTGCTTCAGCTGCTTGACCTCGTCGGGCGACAGCGAGCGGTGCTTGGCGAAATGGGCGACCAGCGGCGTCAGGCGGCCTTCGAACAGGCGGTCCAGCAGGCCCTGGCTCTCGGTCTGCAGATATTCGGCGCGGCTGACGATCGGCACGTAGCGGACGCGGCCGTCGATGCGGCGCGACTCGATGGCCTTGCGCTTGAGCAGGCGATTGATCAGCGTCTTGACCGTCGCCTCGCCCCAGCCCTGCGGGCCGGCGACAGCCTCCAGGATCTCCTCGACGGTCAGGGGGCTCTGGCTCCAGAGCGCTTCCATGACGTGGCTTTCGGCGTGGGTGATGCTCATGGCTGTCCGCTGCTCTACTGACCTGAATGATTACGCCCGTAAATGAAGCCGTCAAGCGATGCTTGGCGGACGCCGCCGGTCGTTTAAGAGTGCGCGCCATGACTCTTCTGCTCGCCCCTCGCCTCGCGCCCTGCGGTCCGGTCGTCGATCCCAAGGCCGCCGAGCGCGCCCACGAGATGATCGCCAAGCGGGCCGGCGAGCGGATGAGCGTGGTCGACGCGGCCTGGCCGGCCCTGGCGCCGGTGTTCGCCGCCAGCGCCTATCTGGCGGGCCTGGCCCGGCGCGACGGCTTGCGCCTGCCGACCATCCTCGACAGCGATCCCGAACAGCGCCTGGCCCAGATCCTGGCGGCCGCCCACGCCGTCGCCGCCGAGCCCGACTTCGAGGTCGCCCGCAAGACGCTGCGCGAACTGAAGGCCGACCTGCACCTGCTGACCGCCCTCGCCGACCTGGGCGGGGTGTGGGACCTCGACGCGGTCACCGGGGCCCTGACCCGCTTCGCCGACGCCAGCCTGCACGCGGCGCTGGCCCAGGCCGCCCGGGTCGAGGTGGCGCGCGGCGCGCTGACCCATGTCGGCGACGGCGCCGACGGCCCGATCCCCGGCCTGTTCTGCATCGCCATGGGCAAGCACGGTGCCTATGAGCTGAACTACTCCAGCGACATCGATTTCTCGATCTTCTACGCGCCCGAGACCCTGCCGGTGAGCGAAGGAACCGAGCCGCAGGGCGTGGCCGTGCGCCTGACCCAGCACCTGGGCCGGATGCTGGCCGAGCGCACCGCCGACGGCTACGTCTTCCGCATCGACCTGCGCCTGCGCCCCGATCCGTCGTCGACCCCGCCGGCCATGCCCATCGACGCGGCCCTCGACTACTACGAAAGCGTCGGCCAGAACTGGGAGCGGGCAGCCCACATCAAGGCCCGCATCGCGGCCGGCGACATCGCCCGCGGCGAGGCGTTCCTGGCCGAGCTGCAGCCCTTCATCTGGCGGCGCAATCTCGACTTCGCCGCCATCGCCGACATCCACTCGATCAAGCGCCAGATCCACGCCTACAAGGTGGACGAGCGGCTGGAGGCCAAGGGCGCCGACCTGAAGCTGGGCCGCGGCGGCATCCGCGAGATCGAGTTCTTCGTCCAGACCCAGCAGCTGATCCTGGGCGGCCGCCACCCGGACCTGCGCAGCCCGCGCACGCTGGACGCCCTGGCCGCCCTGCGCGACGCCGGCCATGTGACCCCGGAAGACTGCGCCTACCTGACCGCCGCCTATCACGACCTGCGGGCCCTGGAGCACCGGGCCCAGATGATCGCAGACGACCAGACCCACAAGCTGCCGGAGTCAGACGCCGACCGGAAGAAGGTCGCCGCCCTGTGGGGGCAGGCAAACCTGCGCCGCTTCGACGCCGCCGTCGGCAAGATGCTGAAAGGCGTCAACCAGCGCTACGGCGCGCTTTTCAAGGGCGAGGAGGAGCTGTCGTCGCGCTTCGGCAGCCTGGTCTTCACCGGCGTCGAGGACGATCCGGAGACCCTGGCCACGCTCAAGCGCATGGGCTTTTCGAGCCCCGAGCGCGTGGCCGCCACCATCCGCGGCTGGCATCACGGCCACATCGCCGCCACCCGCACCGAGCGCGGCCGCGAGCTCTTCACCCGCCTGGCCCCGCGCCTGCTGGACGCGGCCAATGCGACGGGGGCGCCGGACGCGGCCTTCAACCGTTTCGCCGACTTCTTCGCCTCGCTGAGCTCGGGCGTGCAGATCCAGTCGCTGTTCCTGGCCCAGCCGCGCCTGTTCGAACTGGTGGTGCAGGTCATGGCCTTCGCCCCGCGCCTGGCGACCACCCTGGCCCGCCGGCCCACGGCGCTGGACGCCCTGCTCGACCCGGCCTTCTTCGGCCCCATGGAGATGCCTTCCGAGGCGCCGTGGGACCCGGCCGAGTTCGAGCCTTCGATGGACGCGGCCCGCCGCCTGTTCCGCGACCAGACCTTCCGTATCGGGGTGCGGGTGATGAGCGGCACGGCCGACGCCCGCGACGTGGGCCGGGCCTTCGCCGACCTCGGCGACCTGATCGTGGGCGGCCTGGCCCCCGCCGCCCTGGCCGAGGTCGAGCGGCTGGGCGGGGCCTTCCCCGGCCAGGTGGCCGTGGTCGCCCTGGGCAAGGCCGGCTCGCGCGAGATGACCGCCAAGTCCGACCTTGACCTGATGACGCTGTACGCCGTCGACGCGCCGGCGGCCCAAGGGGACGTCGTTTCGGAGATCAAGGGCTGGAGCGCCGACGTCTTCTACGCCCGCTTCACCCAACGCCTGGCCTCGGCCCTGTCGGCGCCGACGGCCGAGGGCACGCTGTACGAGGTGGACCTCAAGCTGCGGCCCTCGGGCAGCAAGGGACCGGTGGCCGTCAGCTTCGCGGCCTTCGAGGACTATTACGAGCGCGAGTCCGAGACCTGGGAACTGCTGGCCCTGACCCGCGCCCGGGTGATCTGGGCCAGTTCGCCGGCCTTCAAAGCGCGCGCGGAAGGCGCCATCGAGGCCGCCCTGCGCCGCCCGCGCGACGTGGCCAGGACCGCCGCCGACGTGCTGGACATGCGCGACCTGATGGAGCGCGAGCGGCCGGGCAAGGGCCCGTGGGACCTGAAGCTGGAGCCCGGCGGCCTCGTGGACATCGAGTTCATCGCCCAGTTCCTGCAACTGGCCCACGGACCGGACGGCGGTCCGCTGGCCCAGAACACCGGCGAGGCCCTGTCGGCGCTGATCGAGGCGGGCCTGGGCGACAAGGCCTCGCTCAACGCGGCCCTGTCGGCCTGGCGGCTCGAGCAGGACCTGTCGCAGCTGATCAAGGTGGCGCTGGAGAACGGCGACGACCCGGAAAGCGAACCCAAGGCCTTCCGCGCCCTCCTGGCCCGCGCCGGCCACGTGACGCAGTTCCGCTCGCTGAAGGCCAAGCTGGTCAAGGCCAAGGCCGAGGCCCGCAAGGCGTTCGAACAGGTGGTGAGGTAGACCCCCTCAGTCGCTCCGCGACAGCTCCCCCGGAGGGGAGCATCTTGGCGCTCAAGATCCTCCCCCTCTGGGGGAGGTGGCCCGAAGGGCCGGA
Source organism: Caulobacter sp. 10L414 (assembly GCF_056395525.1). NCBI lineage: Bacteria > Pseudomonadati > Pseudomonadota > Alphaproteobacteria > Caulobacterales > Caulobacteraceae > Caulobacter > Caulobacter sp. 10L414. The sequence goes on along the minus strand of NZ_JBFTJR010000069.1, from coordinate 1,323 downwards.
GGGGGCCTGCCGCCCCCAGCGACGGAAACCCCGCCCTGCCCCGTTGAAGCTCCAGAAGGACGGGCCATACCCTCACCCGGAGCATTCGATGAAGACGTTCACCACCCTGGTCGCCGCGACCGCGATCGCCGCCTGCGCCCTCCCCGCCATGGCCCAGACCAAGCCGGCCGGCCAGCCCCTCGCCGCCTTCCAGGCCGACCGCGCCGGGCAGATGCTGGCCAAGCTGGACGCCAACAAGGACGGTAAGCTGTCCAGGACCGAGTTCGAGGCCATGCGCCAGAAGAAGCCCGACGCCGCCAAGGCCCAGGGCGCCAAGGCGGGTCGCGGCGAGCGCCTGTGGGGGCGGCTCGATGCCGACAAGGACGGCTTCCTGTCGCGGACCGAACTGCAGGCCATGGCCGGCAAGCGCTTCAAGCGGATGGACGCCGACGGCGACGGCGTGCTCACCTCGGCCGAACGACAGGCCGCGGCCGGCAAGGCCAAGGCCGCGATGTGACGGCCGGCATGGGCTTGGCGTGACGAGGTGAGGCTTGGCGAGCGAGGGGGAAGACCCCGACCTGGCGTTGCTGGAGGGCGTGGGACGGGGCGACCCGGTCGCGGTGCGACGGCTGCTGGACGCTCGCCTGCCCCGCATCCTGGCCTTGGCCCGGCGGCTTCTGGCCGACCCGGACGAGGCCCAGGACGTCGCCCAGGAGACCTTCCTGCGGGCCTGGAAACAGGCGCCCTCGTGGCGTCCGGGCCAGGCCCGCTTCGACACCTGGCTGCACCGCGTGGCGCTGAACCTGTGCCGCGACCGGCTGCGGCGACGGCGGGAGACGGCGATGGCGGAGCCCCCGGAAGTGATCGACGCGGCCCCGACCGGCGAGGGCGCGCTGCTGGGCGTCCAGATCGGCGGGCGCATCGAGCGCGCCCTGGCCGCCCTGCCCGAGCGCCAGCGCGAGGCGATCGTGCTGTGCCATCACCAGGGCCTGGGCAACAAGGAGGCCGCCGCCCTGCTGGAGGTGTCGGTCGAGACGCTGGAAAGCCTGCTTGGCCGTGGACGGCGCGCCCTGCGCGCGGCCCTGGCCGACCTGATGGAGGCGGTCCGATGAGCACCGGGACGATCAAGGAGGGCGCGCGACCATGACCCCCGACCGCTTCGCCGAACTGGCGGCCGCCCACGGCGGCGACATCGGCCGCTGGCCCCAGGAGGTGCGCGAGGCCGCCCGCGCGGCCCTGGCCGCCGATCCGCACGGCCTGGGCGCGCTGCTGGCCGCCGAGGCCGACCTCGACCGCCTGCTCGACCTGGTTCCGGCCCAGGCCGCCGACGCCGCCCTGCTGGGC